>CATLEQ010000001.1 GCA_949915905.1 uncultured Lachnospiraceae bacterium
ACTATGAGCACCTAGAGTCTGCGTCGCGGACGCTAGTTGCTATTTAATAATCGTTCCTCTAAAGAATCCATATCGTATGTACGGCGTTCGAAATTATTCAGGTTCTTGGCCGCCGTTTTTGGGTAGAAAGCAGCTCTTTTCGTGTTTGCTTCCTTTTGAAAGGCCACATCCAGCGTGGCCACGTCTTGTAACGTGCGAACCTGCTTGTCCTTCCATTTTTGCAAAATGCTGTCGGCATATTCAAAGCTGGGCTGATGCGTGGCAGCGATTGTGCGATTTATGGCCTCCACAATAATGTCAAGGTCGAAGCAAAATTCCTCCGTCCATTTACGGATATATGCCAGTTCAAAATCAGCGACGCTGCGGTTGCGGATGCCGAACGCATTTAATATCGTGTAACAGTTTTTGTTATAACTTATAGATTGTGCCTTGGCCTCGTCTACCGTGGTAATACCACTTTCCGCCCAGGAGATTGCCACCTTCTGGATGTAGCGGATGCTTTTATGGTTATTTTCCACGCAGGATTCAATCAAATATTCAATCAGGCTGGCAGACATCCCAAGTTCATTATAAAAATAAGTGATGGCGTCCACGTCGGTCTTCGTCAAGGTCTTGCCCAGATACTGCTCGGCGACAAAAAGAAGGGACTTAAGCTCCTTTTGCGCGCGCAGAGAATCCAAAGGTATGGCCTTTTTAGGAGATGCCTTCTGCGGTGGCGCGTCATTTTCCACGGTCAAAGAAGGGGTGGACACGGAAAGTGCCGGAACGGGAGCCTTGTTTAGCTCCAGGCCGCTGATACGCCCTTCCGCATCCTTTTCCAACCTTAAAAGGCCGACGGACTCCCAATAGCGGAACGCCCGCAAAATATCCTTTTCCGTGTTGTTTAAACAATCCGCAATCATGGGGAGTGTCAGTGTCTGACACGGATCGTCCAGATGGCGGAGTAAAAATAGATATACTTTTACAAATTCTCCGTTTGCCTGAATCATGTAATCGTCAATAAAGTCATTGGCAATCAGAGTCGCGTTAGTCTGAAATTTGTTTTTTAATTTTAATGTTTTCATATGCCGTCCTGCCCTTTAGCTTTCTTTACTCCCCGGTAATTCCCCTTTTGCGTAAGGGTATTATAGCACCAGAAAGCCGCAGAAAAAAGCTTTTTTTTCGGGTTAGAGGCAACTTTTTTGTTGATAACTTTGTGTGGAAAATGTGGATAACTTTTATTTTAAGAACATTTCTCCAATGTTTACAACGTTTCCGGCTCCCATAGTTATCAACACGTCCCCTTCCAAGCAGGTGCCTTTTAGGAAATCGACAATCTCTTCAAAAGTGGAAAAATAGTGGGCATCGGTTCCGAGACGGCGAATTTCGTCTGCCAGGTCCTTGGAGGAGATACCGAGGTCGTCTGTTTCGCGGGCGGCAAAAATGTCGGCCAGAACCATATGGTCGGCCAGAGTGAGTGCCTCGGCGAATTCGTGGAAAAATGCCTTTGTGCGGGTATAGGTATGGGGCTGGAAGACGCACCATAGCTTTTTGTGGGGATAATTTGCGGCCGCGTTCAAGGTCGCCCGGATTTCCGTCGGGTGGTGCGCGTAGTCGTCAATGACGGTTACGCCATCCTTCGTTCCCTTATATTCAAACCTGCGGTCGGTTCCCGTAAAAGAAAGCAATCCCCGGGCGATTACGTCAAACGAAAGTCCCAGGGTCTCGGAAACGGCAAGTGCCGCCAGTGCATTTGACACGTTGTGGTTTCCGGGAACGGCAAGCGAAATCCTGCCAAGCAAGTGTCCTTTTTTATATACGTCAAAAGAAGCGTTCCCAAGCCCGTCGTAAGTGACGTCCAAAGCGGTATAGTCGCTGTCTGCCGCGTGCCCGTAGGTCGTCACGTGACAAGCAAGCCCGCTATAGATTTCCTCGAAATCCGCGATGTCGGTATTGATGACCAACGTCCCGTCAGAAGGCAGGAGTGCGGCGAATTTCCGAAAAGAGTTTCGGATGTCCGCCAAATCCTTGAAAAAGTCCATATGGTCCTCTTCTATGTTCAGGATGACGCCGACCTTCGGGAAGAAATGAAGAAAGCTGTTGGTATATTCACAAGCCTCGGTGAGGAAAATGTCTCCGCCGCCGACGCGGATGTTTCCGCCAATGGCCTTCAAGATGCCGCCGACGGATATGGTCGGATCCGTGCCGCCTTCCAGAAGAATGTGTGACAGCATGGAAGTGGTGGTCGTTTTTCCGTGCGTGCCGGAAACGGCGATGGGAAGGGCGTAGTTATTCATCAATTGTCCTAAGAGCTCGGCGCGTGTCAGCAGGGGCAAGTTAAGGCTTGCGGCCTGCATAAGCTCTGGATTGGAAGGCTTGATGGCGGCCGTGTACACGACACAGTCGATTCCCTCGATGATGTTTTCGGCTTTTTGACCATAAAAGATTTGCGCGCCTTTTTTTTCGAGAAATTCGGTCAGGGCGGATTTGCTGTTGTCCGAACCGGAGATGGTAAATCCTTCCTGTAGCAGAATTTCGGCAAGTCCGCTCATGCTGATGCCGCCGATGCCTATAAAGTGAACATGGATTGGTTTGTCAAAATCAATATGATACATAAACAGGTAACCTCTTCTTATTAATTATTCTCACATGGGCAAAAGCCAAGTGGATCTGGGCGGGAAACATCTCGCCATCGTATTTATTATACTATATATGAAAAAAATTGAAAGAAATTCTTTTTGTGCAAATTCAATAAAAAGCAAAAAAATGTATCCGAATAATTGTAAAAATATACACATATGAAAAAAATGTGGTATAATAGGGGTACTATTGTATCGGAAAAATCGATACAATGCTACTTACTATACGCATGTACGCAATCAGGAAGCGGTTAGCGTGAGAGAAAGGAGATATGGTATATGCAGATCACAGATGTACGCGTGCGAAAAGTAGAAAAGGAAGGAAAGTTAAAAGCAGTAGTTTCAATCACGTTGGATGATGAGTTCGTCGTCCATGACATCAAAGTGATTGAGGGCGAGAAAGGGCTGTTCATCGCGATGCCGAGCAAGAAGGCGGCGGACGGTGAGTACCGGGACATCGCACATCCGATTAACTCTGGAACAAGGGAGCGGATACAAAAAATTATCTTAGAGAGATACGAACAAGGCTTGGAGAATGAGACTGAAAATGTAATTGGGGAAATGTAGGAACTGTTCACAAGTTATTGATGAACGGTTCCCAACCTCTATAGAGAAGAAGGGCTGTCGTACCGGTAAAAATGGCCGGGCGGCAGCCCTTTTTTGACATCAAGGTAAATAGTAACGTCAAGGTAGTTCAAAACTCAAGGGCTTGTTCGTGGTTGGATGCAAGAATTCCAGACGATAGGCGCAGAGCGCGATGCGTCCGCTTCCTGATGCGTGTCCCCCATATTTGACGTCCCCGACGATGGGGCAGCCCATTGCGGACATCTGTACGCGGATTTGGTGGTGCCGTCCGGTATCCAAGGTGACTTCTACCGTGCAATGCCCGTCCTCTTCGTGCAAAACACGGTAGGAAAGCCGTGCAAACCGGGCACCGGGAGTGTCGGCTTTACATATGTGAGAAAGATTGGAGCGCGCGTCACGGCAGAGATAATGTTCCAGCGTGCCTTGCGGCGGGTTGGGAATATGTTCCAAAACGGCGCGGTAGTGTTTTCCGAACCCCCGGGCAGTGAGTTGCTTGTTTAAATTCCGTGCGGCGGCGGGGGTTTTGGCAAATACAAGCAGTCCTTCCACGGGTTGGTCCAAACGATGGATGACGGCCAGGTATCTCTCCTCTTGCCTTGCAAGATGATTTTTTAACAGGCTTTCCATATCTGGTATCCCGACCTTGTGGGTCTGCGTGGCGATGCCGGCCGGTTTGACACAAACGATGACGTCCTTATCCTCATAAAGGATTTTTATTTGTTCATTTTTCATAATTTTCCTGCCTTTTTCTTAAGGTATCGTGAAAAGTATCTTAAAACCTGATAGTAATTCTTGACTTTTTCGCATAATCTGTCTAAACTGATTATCATACAAATAAATTGATAGGTCAATATTATTTTTCAAAAGAAGGGTTGGACACGGAGCATGGAAGGCCAGAATTGGGAAAGAGTAGGAGAAGACATTAAAAAGAGTGTGCAGGACGCAGTGGAGTCGGGCGATTTCAGTACGTTGAACCAGACTGTGACAAATACGGTAAATGACATGATGAACGGTCTGGGAGACGCGGTGAGGGGGCTTGGCGGGTCGCGTACAAACGGGGCATACAGACAGGCGCCGAGGGAGTTTGACTATCGGACGGGAACTTACCGTACGGACGTGGAACAGTCATATCATTATAAAGAAACTACGAGGCCGGAGGGCGGCAGCAGCGGCACCGGTTCATATAAGGCGGGAGAGGGAGCGCACCAGTACGGCCGGAATTCAAACGGCACCTATGGACAGAGGCAGAATGCGTACCAGTATAACAGACCGGGAAGAACCATGAGTAATGGGCGCGGCCTGGCCGGAAACGGCCGGGCGAACCAGGGGAATTCTGGGAAAATGCTGCCGGCTTTGTACGCACAGCCGACCGGGCTGCAGATTGGCGGATGGGTGCTTTCGGGAGTGGGCGGATTTATAGCATTAGGATGCGGCAGTGCGGCCGCGATTTGCCTGCTGGCGATGGCATTTGGCGGGGCACCGGCCGGAGCGACCGCGATCGCGGTCGGCATTTTAGGCATGTGTACGGCATTGTTTGGCACCATTGCGGGCGTGGGGACGGGATGGCGGAAAAGTGTCAAAAGATTTCGTTCCTATATCAGGGCGCTGGGAGGAAAAGAGTATTGTGACATCAAGATGCTGGCCCGGCAATTGAACAAGTCACCGAAATATGTGGTAAAGGATTTGCGCAAGATGATCGCCAAGGGCTGGTTTAAGGAAGGGCATCTGGACGAGAGCGAGACTTGCCTGATGGTAAGCCATAACTCCTATCAGCAGTACACGGCACTTTTGGAATCTCAGGAGGAGCGGGAACAAAGTGAGCGGGAGGCGAGGAGAAGGGCCGAGCAGGAAGTGAAGCAAAAGGCCGAGCAGATGCGGAAGGATGATGCGGAAAATGACGAGAGCCTGCCCGCGGAGGTTCGCGAGATTCTAAAGTCCGGCGAGCAATATTTACGAAAGATTCATTCCTGCAATGACGCGATACCGGGAGAGGAGATTTCGGCCAAGATTTCCCGCATCGAGGTGCTGGTGGACCGGATCTTCGTCCGGGTGAAAGAACAGCCGGACACGGTCTCGGATTTGCATCGGATGATGCAGTATTACCTGCCGACCACGGTGAAGCTTTTGGAGGCATATGAGCAGTTGGATAAGCAGCCGGTGCAAGGGGAAAATATCAGAAATTCCAAGCAGGAGATCGAGAAGACGCTGGATACGCTCAACGTGGCGTTTGAAAAGCTTTTGGACAGTTTGTTCCAGGATACCGCATGGGACGTGTCGTCCGACATTTCCGTCTTGCACACGATGCTGGCGCAGGAAGGGCTGACGGAAGAGGCCTTCAAGAAGTGATGAGGCGTTTCGGGACGCAAGCCATATTGGCGTTACAACGCGCGCCGTCATGGAGGTAATAGTTTATCATTAAATTTAGATAAAACAAATCAAAGAAATGGAGAGAAGAGTTATGAGTGATGAATTCAAGGATTTTGCACCAACCCCGACATTGACATTGGACCCGTTCCAGACCAAGCCCGCGCCGGAACTTCCGGTTGAGAAGCCGGAGGAAAAGCCGGTTTTTGACGAGAACGTGCTCAGTGCGGAGGAGAGAAAGATGGCCGAGCAGTTTGCCGAGCAGATTGACTTGACCAATTCCCAGACGATTTTGCAGTATGGCGCGGGAACCCAGAAAAAGATGGCGGATTTTTCGGAGTCCGCGTTGGAGAACGTGCGCACGAAGGACATGGGCGAGGTCGGCGATTTGCTGGCCGGCGTGGTCAAGGAGTTAAAGTCCTTTGGCGAGGAGGAAGAGGAGAAGGGATTTTTCGGATTCCTGAAAAAGAGCGGCGACAAGATTACGTCCATGAAGGTGAAGTACAACAAGGCGGAGACAAATATCAACCAGATTGTGAAAGCGTTGGAGACGCACCAGGTGCAGCTGTTAAAGGACATTGCGCTGCTGGACAAAATGTATGAACTGAATTTGACATATTTTAAAGAACTGACGATGTACATCATGGCGGGCAAGAAAAAGTTGAACGAGGTACGTTCCACCAAGCTGCAGGAGCTGCTTAACAAGGCGCAGCAGAGCGGATTGGCGGAGGATGCCCAGGCGGCGAGAGATCTTGACGGGATGTGCAACCGGTTTGAGAAAAAGATTCATGATTTGGAGCTGACACGTCAGATTTCCATTCAGACGGCACCGCAGATTCGCCTCGTACAAGGCAATGACACCTTGATGGTAGAGAAGATCCAGTCCACCATTGTAAATACGATTCCGTTGTGGAAGAGCCAGATGGTGTTGGGGCTTGGCGTGGAGCATTCCGCGCAGGCGGCCGCCGCGCAGCGCGAAGTGACGGACATGACCAACGAGCTGCTTAAGAAGAATGCCGACAAGCTGAAAATGGCGACGATTGACACGGCCAAGGAATCTGAGCGCGGCATCGTGGACATCGAGACATTGAAACATACGAATGAGTCACTCATTTCCACGCTGGACGAGGTGATGAAGATTCAGCAGGAGGGCCGCCAGAAACGCCGTGAGGCAGAGGTGGAGATGCAGCGCCTGGAGGGCGAACTCAAGACGAAGCTCTTGCAGATTCAGGCACAGAACTAGAAAAGGAGACATTATTATAATTATGGCTAAGGAAAAGAAACTGGTACAGTCCATCACGGCGCGTGACGAGGATTTCGCGCAGTGGTATACGGACGTGGTAAGAGAGGCGAAGCTGTGTGATTATTCCGGGGTGAAGGGCTGTTTGAATTATTTGCCCAACGGTTACGCCATCTGGGAAAACATACAGCAGGATTTGGACAAGCGTTTCAAGGAATCGGGCGTGGAGAACGTGTATCTGCCGGTCTTGATTCCCGAATCGCTTTTGCAGAAGGAGGCGGACCATATCGAGGGATTTGCGCCGGAGGCGGCGTGGGTGACACAAGGCGGTTCGGAGCCGCTGCAAGAAAAGTTCTGCATTCGTCCGACTTCGGAGACATTGTTCTGTGACGTGTGGAGCAAGACGGTACAGTCCTATCGTGACTTGCCGAAGGTGTGGAACCAGTGGTGCTCGGTGCTGCGTTGGGAAAAGACGACGAGGCCGTTCCTTCGTTCCCGCGAGTTTTTGTGGCAGGAGGGGCATACGATTCACGCCACCTACGAGGAGGCCGAAGAGCGGACGCTGATGATGCGCGACATTTACTACAACTTTATCCAGGATGATTTGGCGATTCCGCTGATTACCGGACGCAAGACCGAGAGTGAGAAGTTTGCCGGGGCGCAGGACACCTACACGGTGGAGGCGTTGATGCATGACGGGCAGGCGTTGCAGTCCGGCACGAGCCATTTCTTTGGAAATTCGTTCCCGGATGCGTTCAATATCAAGTATGCGGATAAAAATAACGAGCTGCACAGCGTGTATGAGACCTCTTGGGGGTTGTCCACGCGTATCATCGGTGCCATCATCATGGTGCACGGTGACGATGACGGACTTGTCCTGCCGCCGAGGATTGCACCGGTTCAGACACGGGTGATTCCGATTGCGCAGCATAAAGAGGGCGTGCTTGATAAGGCAAGGGAGATATTGGACGCGTTGACTGCGGCGGGCTACAAGGCGAAACTTGACGATTCGGACAAGGCTCCGGGCTGGAAGTTTGCCGAGCAGGAAATCCTTGGAATTCCGACCCGTATCGAGATTGGACCGAAGGACATTGAAAATGGGCAGGTGGTCGTGGTGCGCCGCGATACGAGAGAAAAGATTGTCGTACCGATTGACGAGATTGCCACGCGGCTTTCCGAAATTTTAGAGACGATGCAGAAGGAAATGTTTGAGCGGGCGAAGGCGTTCCGTGACGAGCGAATCAGTTCCGCGACCACGATGGAGGAGATGGGACGCAAGTTCAGTGAAAAGCCGGGATTCATCAAGGCGATGTGGTGCGGCGGGGAAGCCTGCGAGGATGAAATCAAGGCACAAGTGGGCGGCATGACGTCAAGGTGCATTCCGGACGAGCAGGAACATTTGTCCGATACGTGCGTATGCTGTGGCAAACCGGCAAAACACATGGTATACTGGGGCAGAGCGTATTAAAAACTGAAAAAATCCCTTGACTTTCCATGAAAAACGTAATAAACTAAGTAAGCGTGCATGAAAATGCATTGTATTTTTGTGCGCACATAGATAATGTAAGTTATCTGCAACCGCCCCGACTGGTTCGGGGAAACGAAGAAAATCATAGGAGGTGAAAAGAATGCCAACATTTAACCAGTTAGTTAGAAAAGGACGTCAGACTTCTGAGAAGAAATCTACCGCACCGGCTCTCCAGTAGGGTTACAACTCCCTGAAGAAGCGCGCGACGGACGTGTCCGCACCGCAGAAGAGAGGTGTGTGCACCGCCGTTAAGACGGCTACGCCGAAGAAGCCTAACTCAGCTTTGAGAAAGATTGCCAGAGTTCGTCTGTCTAACGGAATCGAAGTGACGAGCTACATCCCGGGCGAGGGACACAACCTGCAGGAGCATAGCGTTGTCATGATTCGTGGAGGAAGGGTTAAGGACTTGCCTGGTACCAGGTACCATATCATCAGGGGTACGCTGGATACGGCAGGTGTCGCGAAGAGACGTCAGGCCCGTTCCAAGTACGGCGCGAAGAGACCGAAAGACGCTAAGAAGTAAAACTTCCATGTTGAACTAAACAGTTAAATCGTATCACAAACAGAACTATGATGAATCGTAGGTTGCAGTTTAAGTACGTTTGGCCGGGACTTTTACGTTCCCGGCAGGACGGTATCCTTACAACCACGAAGCACATGCGGGCAGCGCGCGAGGGGCGGTGACGGGAGGAAGCTTCCGAGGCCGGTTCGCAGGAACACGCGGTGCCAGACGATCGCCATAGAACGACACATGTGAGTACCGATGAGTTAATCCCGGGATTTTTCGGAAAATATGATTAAGGAGGGAAGAACCGTGCCACGTAAAGGACATACTCAAAAAAGAGATGTATTAGCAGATCCGATATACAACAACAAGGTTGTTACCAAGCTGATCAACAATATCATGTTGGACGGTAAAAAAGGCGTAGCACAGAAGATTGTATACGGCGCATTTGAAAGAGTTGAGGAAAAGGCCGGAAAGCCTGCCGTCGAAGTGTTCGAGGAAGCGATGAACAATATCATGCCGGTTTTGGAAGTAAAGGCAAGACGTATCGGCGGTGCCACTTACCAGGTACCGATCGAGGTAAGGGCGGACAGAAGACAGGCTTTGGCACTCCGCTGGCTGACGATGTTCTCACGCAAGAGAGGCGAGAAGACCATGCAGGAGAGGCTGGCAAACGAGATTCTGGATGCGGCAAACAACACGGGCGCATCTGTGAAGAGAAAAGAAGATATGCATAAGATGGCAGAGGCCAACAAGGCATTTGCACATTATAGATTTTAACAGGAGGCAACAATGGCTGGAAGAGAGTACCCATTAGAGAGAACCAGAAACATCGGTATCATGGCTCATATCGACGCGGGTAAGACCACGTTGACAGAACGTATTCTGTACTATACCGGTGTAAACTATAAGATTGGTGATACTCATGAAGGGACTGCGACCATGGACTGGATGGAGCAGGAGCAGGAAAGAGGTATCACGATCACTTCAGCTGCCACGACTTGTCACTGGACTTTGGAAGACCACACGAAGCCGAAGAAGGATGCCTTGGAACACCGTATCAACATCATTGATACGCCAGGACACGTTGACTTCACCGTGGAAGTTGAGCGTTCCCTGCGTGTTCTGGACGGCGCTGTCGGCGTATTTTGCGCAAAGGGCGGCGTTGAGCCACAGTCAGAGAACGTATGGCGTCAGGCGGATACGTACAACGTACCGAGAATGGCATTCATCAACAAGATGGACATTCTGGGAGCCGATTTTTACAACGCGGTAGAACAGATTAAGACCAGACTTGGAAAGAATGCGATTTGTTTGCAATTGCCGATTGGCAAGGAGGACAACTTCAAGGGAATCATTGATTTGATGGAGATGGAAGCCTACATCTACAATGATGACAAGGGTGACGACATTTCCGTCGTACCGATTCCGGAGGAGATGGCTGATGACGCGGAACTGTATCATACCGAGCTTGTAGAAAAAATCTGCGAGTTGGATGATGACCTTATGATGGAATACCTGGAGGGCGACGAGCCGTCCGTGGATGACTTGAAGAGGGTTCTGCGCAAGGCGACTTGTGAGTGTACGGCAGTACCGGTCTGCTGCGGCAGCGCATATAGAAATAAAGGCGTACAGAAACTGTTGGACGCAGTTCTGGAATATATGCCGGCACCGACGGATATCCCGCCGATTCAGGGCGTGGACGAGGATGGCAACGAAGTCGTAAGACATTCTTCTGACGAGGAGCCGTTTTCCGCACTGGCATTTAAGATTATGACGGATCCGTTCGTAGGCAAGCTTGCCTATTTCCGTGTGTATTCAGGAACGATGAACTCCGGTTCTTATGTACTGAATGCGACAAAGAACAAGAAAGAGCGTGTTGGCCGTATCTTGCAGATGCATGCCAACAAGCGGGCGGAGCTTGACAAGGTGTATTCGGGAGATATCGCCGCCGCCATCGGTTTTAAGTTTACGACGACGGGTGATACCATCTGTGACGACCAGCATCCGGTCATTCTGGAATCCATGGAATTCCCGGAGCCGGTTATCGAGCTGGCAATCGAGCCGAAGACCAAGGCTTCCCAAGGGAAGCTTGGCGAGTCACTGGCGAAGTTGGCGGAAGAAGACCCGACGTTTAAGGCACACACCAATCCGGAAACCGGGCAGACTATCATCGCCGGCATGGGCGAGCTGCATCTGGAGATTATCGTCGACAGATTGCTGCGTGAGTTCAAGGTGGAGGCAAATGTAGGCGCACCGCAGGTTGCTTACAAGGAGTCCATCACCAAGCCGTCGGATATCGACAGCAAGTACGCAAAACAGTCCGGTGGTCGTGGACAGTACGGACATTGTAAGGTTCGTTTCGAGCCTATGGATGTCAACGGGGAGGAAACCTACAAGTTCGATACCGAGGTTGTCGGCGGTTCGATTCCGAAGGAATATATCCCGGCGGTCGGCGAGGGTATCGAGGATGCCATGAAGTCAGGTATCTTGGGCGGATTCCCGGTGGTCGGCGTTCATGCGACCGTTTATGACGGTTCTTACCATGAAGTCGACTCCAGTGAGATGGCGTTCCACATTGCCGGTTCCCTGGCGTTCAAGGATGCCATGAAGAAGGGCGAGCCGGTACTTTTGGAGCCTATCATGAAGGTAGAAGTTACGATGCCGGAGGAATACATGGGAGATATCATCGGCGATATCAACTCACGCCGCGGCCGTATCGAAGGTATGGATGACCTGGGCGGCGGAAAGATCGTGCGTGGATACGTGCCGCTGTCCGAGATGTTCGGATATTCCACAGACCTTCGTTCCAAGACGCAGGGACGTGGTAATTATTCCATGTTCTTCGAGAGTTATGAGCCGGTGCCGAAGTCCGTACAAGAGAAAGTATTGTCGAACAAAGGCGATAAATGACTCCTTTAGGGATGAATCATTGGCAGTTTTTCCGTAACATTTATATTTTAAGGCAAATATAGAGAAAAAGGGCTTGAAAAACGGCTGACTTTGAAATATAATCAAAGTTAGCCGAGCAAAAATCTAGAAGCAAATTAAAAATGCCGAAAGGCGACGTAAATTAAGGAGGATATTCACAATGGCTAAAGCTAAATTTGAAAGAACAAAACCGCATGCTAACATTGGTACCATTGGCCACGTTGACCATGGTAAGACAACTCTGACGGCTGCTATCACGAAGGTATTGTCCAAGAGAGTAGCAGGAAATGCCGAGGTTGCATTTGACAACATCGACAAGGCTCCGGAAGAGAGAGAGCGTGGTATCACGATTTCTACCGCTCACGTTGAGTATGAGACGGAGAAGCGTCATTACGCGCACGTTGACTGCCCAGGGCATGCCGATTACGTTAAGAACATGATTACCGGTGCCGCACAGATGGACGGCGCCATCTTGGTCGTAGCCGCTACCGATGGTGTTATGGCTCAGACGAAGGAGCACATCCTTCTGTCCCGCCAGGTTGGTGTACCTTACATTGTCGTATTCATGAACAAGTGCGACATGGTAGACGACGAGGAATTGCTTGAGTTGGTTGAGATGGAAATTCGTGAGTTGCTTGACGAGTACGAGTTCCCAGGAGACGATACCCCGATTATTCAGGGTTCCGCGTTGAAGGCTTTGGAAGAGCCGGACGGCGAGTGGGGCGACAAGGTTATGGAACTGATGGACGCGGTGGATAGCTGGGTTCCGGATCCGCAGCGTGACAAGGACAAACCGTTCCTGATGCCTGTAGAGGATGTGTTCTCCATCACTGGACGTGGTACGGTTGCCACCGGCCGTGTGGAGCGTGGTACGCTTCATGTATCTGACGAAGTGGAAATCATCGGTATCCACGAGGATATCAGAAAGACCGTTGTAACCGGTATCGAGATGTTCCGTAAGTTGCTTGACGAGGCTCAGGCTGGTGATAACATCGGTGCATTGCTTCGTGGCGTTCAGAGAACTGAAATCGAAAGAGGACAGGTTTTGATTAAACCAGGTACGGTTAAGTGCCACAAGAAGTTTACCTGCCAGGTATACGTATTGAAGAAAGAAGAAGGTGGACGTCATACTCCGTTCTTCAACAACTACAGACCGCAGTTCTATTTCAGAACGACGGATGTGACCGGTGTCTGCGAGCTTCCGAGCGGCGTGGAGATGTGCATGCCTGGAGATAACGTAGAGATGACCGTAGAATTGATTCATCCGGTAGCCATGGAAGAGGGTCTTGGATTCGCTATCCGTGAAGGCGGCCGTACGGTAGGATCAGGCAAGGTTGTTAAGATTATTGAGTAATCTGTATAAGGCTAGATTTTATGGGGCTTCTGGAAGTTTTTCCAGAAGCCTTTTTGAAATTCGAACGAGGAAACTGATTAATGATGAGTCGGAGTAAGGATGAATGTCACGGGGAGACTTCCCCTTTCTAATTGATTGTGTAGTTACTTTAAAGAAATGAAGTGGCTATGCTGTTTTGGGTTTTATATCTTTTTAAGTAGCTTCCAATTTTGGTGAGGCATGGTTATTCTCCTCTAATGTATGATTTCGAAAAACGACTTCCACAACTTCCAAAACTTATATTGAAATTAATTCAAATTATTGAGGTTTATATATATCTGTGATATAATTTTAAACATATTATGTAATGTTCGGTTATAAATTTTAAGATGAAAGAGCAAGTAAAAATGATTCCAAAGAAAAAATTTCCTTGTTCAGGTCAGTACCCAACATATAGCCCGATGCAGATAGCGAAGGTAATAAAAAGTCTTACAGTAAAGGAAGTGTTTTCAAGGCATCCGCAGGTCAAGAGAAAGTTATGGGAAAGAGCTTTTTTGGGTCATCTGGATTTTATGTTGCGATAGTGAGCGAACACGGAGTTTTAATCGGTAAATCAGAGGATTTTAAGAAATAAACCGTATGATCGTATGTGCAAAGGGAATAATAGGAGCAGGATAAAATGGGCGAATACACATGGAAGAAAAGTGAACAAGAAGGTTTAGAAGATTTATATAATCTTGCAAAAGGACAAAATAATCGTATTAACCTTAATTTGGTCTATATGACTATGAAAGTGACAGATGAAAATTATAATGAGATTATGAATTATTTCAGGGAGCGAGGAATCGTAATGATTCAGGATGATGTTGAGCCGGATGTTACTGCGTATGCTTGTGAAGGGGAGAAAATTCGGCCTTTTGATCCTTCCAAGATTGACATTACCATGAAACCGTTGACGTTGGATTCTTTGTTGAAGCGTATACAAAAAGGGGAGATTGAATTTGATTCCTCTTTTCAGAGAAAAGCGGGTTTGTGGGATAAAAAACAAAAAAGCCAGCTGATAGAGTCTGTTTTCTTACGGATTCCCTTGCCAGCATTTTATTTTGACGCTTCGGATGAAGATAAATGGCTTGTCATAGATGGATTGCAGCGGGTGACGGCCTTGAAACAATTTGCGGTGGATAAAACTTTAAAGTTGCAGGAAATGGAATTCTTTCCAGAGTTGAACGGGTGTGCTTATGATCAGCTTCCAAGGGCGTTTCAGAGACGAATTGATGAAACGGTGATTAATGTTTACCTGGTGAATCCGTCCACTCCGCCTAATGTAAAATACAATATTTTTAAGCGGATTAATACGGGGGGGCTTGCATTGGAGGCGCAAGAAATCAGAAATGCGTTATTCCAAGGAAAGTCGACCCAATTTCTGCAAGATTGTGCCGGGATGCAGTGTTTTGCATCTGCCACGGGGGGGAGCGTGAAAAGCGAACGAATGCTTGATCGAGAATTCGTGCTTCGGTATGTTTCGTTTTGCTATTTGGACTTGAATCAGTATTCTGGAAATATTGATGAGTTTTTGAATGAAGGGATGAAATATTTAAATTGTGCGCCAGAGGCAGAATTAAGTCATATAGAACAAGAATTTGAGCGCGTGATGGATAATATGTATAGATTGATGGGAAGAAACGCTTTTAGAAAGATATGTTATGATGGGCGTAGGCGTCCAATTAATAAGGTGATTTTTGAATCGTGGTGTTATGTAATAAAGAACTTGTCCCAGGCGGACGCAGATAGGTTGGTTCGATATAAGGATAAAGTACAAAAAGAATATATGGAACTATGTGAGAGCAAGGATTATTTATCTTTATTAAAGTCAACGGATAAAAAAGCGGTATATTCTCGGATTAATCGTGTGGAAACTCTTGTTAAAAGCATTTTGAAAGGGGACTAGGAATGATAAGTCAGATTAAGGTGAAGAATTTTAAATGTTTTGAAGAAATGTTTGTGGAATGCCGGGAGCTTAATCTATTTACGGGAGTTAACGGCATGGGAAAGTCTACTTTGATACAAGTACTACTTTTGTTTCGACAGACGTATGAACGCAATCGGTTTGGCCGGGATAATCACATAGTCTTGAATGGACGTTATGTGAGCTTGGGAAAGATAAGGGATATATCATATTGGTATAAAAAAGATGAGGATATTATTTTGTCGGTGAAAGAAGATGAAGCTGGTATTTGGGAATGCCGATATAGTGAGGAGGAACAAGCATTATTGGCGAAATACGATGGGGTAAGTCCAAGTAGAGATGGGCTGGCGGGAAACGGATTTGAATATATCTCTGCAGAGAGACTTGGCCCAAGGAGATATTATGACGATTTGGGAGAGGAACGTTTTGCCCCCACACAGATAGGGAGTAAGGGCGAATATGCGGCTTCGAGTCTTTATGCCTTAGGGAGTGACTCGGATTTCAAAGTATACGGGAACATGAAAAATCCAAGTGAGAGCAGCGAGAGACTGGAGTTGCAAGTTAATGCATGGATGTCAGAAATCTCCCCCGGTATCAGGGTAAAAATAATTCCTAATTTGGATTCCGACGTGATGGGTTTGCGCTATTCCCAGCCGAGCGTCATGGGCGAAGAGTCAGCAAATGCGATAAACATGGGATTTGGGGTATCCTATGCGTTGCCCGTCATAATTGCTTTGCTCAAGGCCAGAAAAGGAGACTTGCTAATACTTGAAAATCCGGAAGCGCATGTTCATCCGAAAGGACAGAGGCAAGTAGGAGAGTTGATAGCGCGGGCGGTTGCCAATGGTGTCCAAATTATAATGGAGACGCATAGTGACCACATCTTGAATGGAATCAGAATTTCCGTAAAACATAAACGGATTCGGCCAGAACAAGTAAAATTGAATTATTTTTATGTGTATGAGGATGCCGACGGGATGATAAAACATGATATGACATCACCCGAAATTCTTTCAGATGGAAGTCTGTCCAATTGGCCGGACGGTTTCTTTGACGAGTGGGATAAGGCGGTGGATTCGTTATTTTGAATTGGAGACAAGGTACATATGATTTTGAATGAATTATCAATTCGAGGAAACAACATGGGTCGCGAGGATATCAATCATGCGATTAGCCAATTCCTAAAAGTTTGTCATAAACTGTTTCATGAAAAAGGAGACCGAGACTTTTACTATACCAAGGAGTTGCTGACGGAGGATATGATATCAGGTTACAAAATTCATGACTGGCTTCATGATTCTGGAATTCCACAACAAGAAAAAGCTTTCTTCCGAACGATTATTAATAGGAAACAGTTGATTGAAGAAATGGACTTCCCAGGGAGTGAATTAATCGTTGAGGTCAATGATGGTGAAAAGACCAGTGCGGTTGGATGTCTGGCTGCCTATGAGTCGGAAGGTTATGTTGTCAGTATGAGTACTTCCTGCCGTTGGCAGGAGGAAGAAATTGTTGGAACCTATGTAACGTTAGAGCAGGAGGATCAGCAGGTATGTGTAGCAAATTGCTGCTTTGAAGAACAGTTGTATGTATTAGAGGAAAAAGAAAAAAACAAGGCTAAGTTGATGGTCTCTTCAGGAAAGGAATTGTGGGAAAAGAGAAAGTTGCTTTATCCACATTTGCGTTTTTGTGATACCGTACAAAAGCAGTTGGAAGAAGCGCGGATTTCTTTGCACGTTCAGATGGTCATGAAACGGCTTCAGGTGCTTGAGGATTATTTTCAGGAATTTGACGGACAATTTGACAAGAATAAAGTGGGACATGGGTGTCGTGGTGAATCGGAAACCGTAGAAACAAATGATGAATTGCGCAGATTAAGGATATTTCGAACTCCATATGGAAAAGACGAATTTTTTGGCTGGCATATTAGCTTTGCAGGAAATTTCCCGGGAAGAATACATTTCCTTCCTGATGCGGAACATGGAGTTGGCATTGTGGGATATATAGGAAAACATTTGCCGACGGGTAAGTTTTCTACTATATGATGGTAACGGGATTGGCTTCGGCTGATACGTGTTGGAGTTGATAATGACCAAGAAGCTTTTGAAAAGCATATGCTTGAAACGTTGGCTCGTTTTCGACAAGATGAAACAAATTGGAAAGTTAATGAATGCGTTTTTCTTGCGGATGTGTCCTCATTGTGTTATACTCTTTCAAGGAAGCGAAAAACACAAGAGGAGGATATTATGAAGGAAAATTCAAATGCACCCATCCGGGATGCGAGTAAATTGGGGTGGCCTAAGATGTTGGTTCTCGGCGTGCAGCATATGTTTGCAATGTTCGGGGCCACGATTTTGGTTCCGATTTTGGTCAACAGCTATTTTGGCGGCGAACTGACGAGGGCGTTGACAGTGCAGGTGACACTGTTTTGTGCAGGATTCGGGACGCTGCTTTTTCATGTCTGTTCCAAATTCAAGGTACCGGCTTTTCTGGGATCGTCCTTCGCGTTCCTTGGAGGATTTTCCACCGTCGCGGGATTGGACAGTGGAATCTACGCGGGGATGCCGATGGAGGAGAAGGTACTGTATGCCTGCGGCGGCGTCGTGGTGGCCGGAGCCTTGTATTTCGTACTGGCTCTTATCATCAAGCTGGTAGGCGTAAAGCGCGTGATGCGTTTCTTGCCGCCGGTCGTGACCGGACCGATTATCATTTGTATCGGGTTGAGCCTGGCGTCATCTGCCATTAGCAATGCCTCGACCAACTGGTTTTTGGCAATCGTGGCGTTGGCGACCATCATCGTATTTAATATTTGGGGAAAAGGGATGTTCCGCATCATTCCGATTTTGATGGGGGTCGTGATTGCGTATGCGGTGGCGTTGGTGATGCATTTATGTGGAATCACGAACCCGGACGGCAGCGCGATTTTGAACTTTGCGGCAGTGGGAGCGGCTGGCTGGGTAGGATTTCCGCCGTTTGCCATCTGCAAGTTTGACATTACGGCAATCCTTGTGATGGCACCGATTGCATTGGCGACCATGATGGAACATATCGGCGACATGTCCGCCATTTCTGCGACGGTGGGTGAGAATTATTTGGCGGATCCGGGCTTGCACCGTACGTTGATTGGAGACGGACTGGCGACTTCCCTGGCGGGCTTGGTAGGCGGACCGGCAAACACGACTTACGGGGAGAATACCGGGGTATTGGAGCTGTCCAAGGTGTATGACCCGAAGGTAATCCGGATTGCGGCAATATTTGCAATCCTGCTTAGCTTCATCCCGAAGGTGTCCTCCGTCATCAGCACGATGCCGTCGGCAATCATCGGCGGAGTCAGCTTTATGCTATACGGTATGATTTCTGCCATTGGCGTGCGTAACGTGGTGGAGAACAAGGTGGATTTGACAAAGTCCCGCAACTTAATCATTGCCGGTGTCATTTTCGTATGCGGCCTTGGGTTTGGCAGTGGATTGACGTTTGAGGTGGCCGGCGTGTCCATTACCTTGACCGGGTTGGCGGTAGCGGCACTTGCAGGAATTTTGTTAAATATTATCCTCCCGGGAAATGATTATGAATTTGGCGTGAATGCGAGCGGAGATCAGCATCGCGGTGTTTCTGTGAGAACGAAGGCAGAGTAGGGAAAGGAAGTGTTTACAATGGAAAAAATGGATAATGTGATAATTTTGAATCATCCGTTGTTGCAGCACAAGATTTCGATGTTGCGCGACAAAAATACCGGAACAAACGAGTTTCGGAAGCTTGTGGACGAGATTGCCATGCTGGAGGGATTTATCGCGCTGGAGGATTTGCCGTTGGAAGACGTGGAAGTGGAGACGCCGATTGAAAAATGCATGACCCCGAAAATCGCCGGGCGCAAATTGGCGGTCGTGCCGATTCTGCGGGCGGGTCTGGGCATGGTGTCCGGCATTCTGGCCCTGGTGCCGACGGCGAAGGTCGGACATATCGGATTGTACCGGGATGAAGTGACGCATGAACCGCATGAATATTATTGCAAGCTGCCAAGTCCGATTGAGGAGAGAACCATCGTGGTGGTGGATCCGATGTTGGCGACCGGGGGCTCTGCGGTGGACGCGGTGTCCATGATCAAGGAGCATGGAGGGGTCAATATTAAGTTTATGTGCATCATTGCGGCTCCGGAGGGCGTAAAGCGTCTTCACGAGGCACATCCGGACGTGCAGGTTTACATCGGGCATCTGGATCGTGAACTGAATGAAAACGCGTATATTTGTCCGGGATTGGGAGACGCGGGCGACCGTATTTTTGGAACGAAGTGAAGAGGCAGGCGCACAAAGATGTATTTTGTCAGCATAGCTGACTTGTGCGCCGCCGTAAGAACGCCGGTGGCGTTCTTGAAAAATGTATCTGCGCTTGGCACCCAAAGAGTGGGTGCCAGGTGCTCATAGTGGGAGGAAACGTGGATGAAGGATCAAAATTGTGGATATTGCATGAGAGGAGAGCTTCTCGATGCGTTTGGCATTTTTATTTGTGACTTGGACGTGAGTTCGTTGATTTTATTTAAAGAGCAGAGCAAGCCGGGAAGATGCATCGTGGCTTACAAAGATCACGTGAGTGAAATCGTGGATATCAGCGACGAGGAGCGAAATGCGTTTTTTGCAGACGTGGCGAGGGCGGCGCGGGCCATTCATGCGGCATTTTCACCGGACAAGGTAAATTACGGTGCCTATGGCGACACGGGGTGCCATTTGCACATGCACCTCGTGCCAAAGTATAAAGGCGGCGACGAGTGGGGCGGCGTGTTCCAGATGAATCCGCAGAAGGTCTATTTGACGGACGAGGAATATGCGGAGATGATTGAGAAAATCAAGGCGAATTTGACATCTTGAATAAAAGACAATTGGATATTGAATAATAAAATACGAAGTGCTATAATTGAAACACTATCAAATAAATCTTGCGGAGAGGGTGAGAATATGTGTTTCTACATTGGAATTGAAGATTTGGCGGCAAATGCTTTAATAGAATCAATGCGTAGGGCGGAGAAAACATTTTTGACCTATAAAGAGATAGAAAATTATGGTTCAAGAGTTGTTGGACTATTGAATAAAAAGGGTGAAAAAGCGATTCTGATTTTGTCCAGAGAAAGTACAAGTGCTTTGTTTCGGAATTATTCCGATTTTTTCCAGGAGAAAAATGTAAATGGCGAAATGGGCATTGAACTAAAGGAAGAGGTTACTCTGGAAAATTTAATCACCCAGTTTAGAGGGTATCTGGCATTAGATGTTTTAATGGCATTTGTAAATGATAGTTCTGTTCAGGCGTTGGGGGTATAGTGGACATTGAAAGAGTACAAACGGTTAAAGGATCCGATTTATGGATATATTAAAATACCGACACGGTACATGAATGGAATTATTGATACTGCCGGTTTTCAAAGATTGCGGAGAATAATACAGACAAGTTATTCTCCGCTTTATTCATCTGCGGTACATAATAGATTTGTCCATTCCATGGGAGTGTTTCATTTGGGCGAGATGGCATCTTGTCAACTTATTGGAGAAATCGGGAGAAAGTATAAATTTGATTTTGATGTGGAAAGAATTGGCGAGATATTTATGATAGCGTGCCTATTGCATGATGTGGGACACGCTCCGTTTTCCCATACAGGGGAAGAGTTTTACTTAGATAATGACAAGGAAATTACGGGGATTCATGACAAGTTAATAGAAACTGTTTCAGCGGAAAAATTTGCCGAGGATGTTCCGCGGGAGAAAACGGCTGCGGCCGCTCCGCATGAAATCATGAGTGCAATTGTCGGGCTTATTTCATTTCCTGAATTTTTTCAGGATGAATGTGAACGTGAATTTTTTGCAAGATGTATTACGGGATATAAGTATGCTGAAAAAAGTGATGAGAATGATGTCCGCAACTGTTTTATCCAGTTGTTAAATTCAAAAGTGATAGATGTCGATAAGTTGGATTATTTGATAAGGGACGCATATATAACGGGATTTGATACGGTTAGCATAGATTATGAGAGGCTGTTAGGCGCATTGACTATTGTGAAAACGGATGACGGGTATGAACTGGCATATTATAAGAATGCCATCAGCGTGATTGAAAATGTCGTATATGCTCACGATGCGGAGCGTAAATGGATACAAAGCCACCCTACCATTATATATGAAACTTACATCTTGCAACATATAATAGGGCATTTGTGCACGAAAATAAATGAATTAGGAAAGACTCTTTTCTGCCTGGAATCGTTGCTGGATGAAGGGCAGGAATTTAAGGAAAATGTGAAAGTGAGTCTTATGAGCGATGATGACATTATTTATTTAATGAAAAATGTTTTTCCAAATGAACTCAGCGCCGAATATTTTCAACGTGTTGACAGACGGCATCCGGTATGGAAATCGGAGGCGGAATATAAGACTTTTTTCCTGGGCAGGACATCAGGAGGTGAAATTCTCAGGGAATTTGAAATGGCAATGACGGCAACGGCAAAATATTTGGGAGGACGTTCGGATATTTGGACAATTAATCAGGAATTGGCCGATGTAATTGAAGCGGAGCTTGCCGAGATTGACAACCAGAAATTAGATGATATGTCAAAAGCAGTTCAGAAGAAGGATAAGGAAAAAATTCTAAAGGTGGTTAATTGTTTACAGAAATATGCTTTTGAGAAAAACATGAAATGTGATTTTATTATAATCAAGGCAAGCCAATTTAATAGTGGATTTGGTAAACCTGATTTTTCAGATACGAATATTTCTTTTCCTATAGGACAAGGTGAGGAAAAAGTCGCGAAGGTTGGTGAAATTGTATCTTCATTAAGTGCAAAAAGTAAAGATAGAGATGATTTTTTCTATTTGTTTTACAAGAGGGATGATCGTGGTGATATTGAGCTTGAAAGTCAGGAATTGTGTAAGATTTTAATAAAGGAGTTTGTTTAAAAAGAAAGGTGTCATGATTCATGGACGCAATGGAAGTGTTTTTGGAGTATGCCTCGCATTTTGACAGCGAGGGCAATGGCAGGATAAAGCTGAAAATCGTGCACACGCAGGCGGTGGTGGACGTGATGAACCGTCTGACAAGGAGGCTGGGGCTTTCAGAAAGGATGCACCGTCTCGCGTATCTTTGCGCCGTTTATCACGATATCGGTCGTTTTGAACAGTTGAGGCGATACAACACGTTCTCGGATGCCATAAGTTTTGACCATGCGGCTTTAAGCTGTGAAATTTTGCGCAAGGAGCATTTGCTGGATGAATTGGCGGAAAACGAGCAAGTGATGATTTTGACGGCCATTGCCAATCATAATAAATTTGCCATTGAGCCGGGGCTTGACGAGGATACGTTGTTCTTGTGCAAGCTGATTCGCGACGCGGACAAGTGTGATATTTTTCGTGTCTTTGCCTATGAGGACATGGTGGATACGATGGGTGAGACGCTCGAACAAGTGGCGGAAGAGACCGTAAGCGATATCGTATATGAAAACGTTTTAGAACACGTTTGCGTGAGGCGTGAAGATAGGAAGACGGGATTGGACGTCTGGGTCGGTTTTTTGACGTTCGTATTTGACATTTATTTCAAGGAGAGTATCGAGTGGATTTTAGAAACGGGATATTATAAGCTGCCGTTTGAACAAGTGACTTTTACCAATCCGCAGACGGTGGAGCGGCTTGAGGTGATTTTTGCCGAGGTGGAGGGGTATATGCGGGAGAAAATCGGGAGGAGGTGACTTCTCCCGATTTTTTGCGGAATTATGAGTTCGCTTGCATTGGAAACTCTAAATTTCCGGAAGCCCATTCCCCTCTGTCAATGCCTTTTTGGCCAGTTTGTCTGCCATTTCATTATAATAGTTCCCGGTGTGAGCGGCGATTTTGGTGAAGGAAATTTTGATTCTTTGGCCGTTTTGCCGCATGTATGCGGCGTATTTTTGCGTCAAAGGGTTATTTGTCTTCCACCTGCCCGTGGCCCACATTTCGATGCCGGAATAGTCGTAGCGGATGTCAACGGCCGGGTAATCATTTTTGATACACCATTTGACGGCGAACATCGCCCCTAACATTTCCCCGGTCACGTTGCGCAATGCCAGGGATTCGGGATTGTCGCCGTTTCCCGACCATTCACCAATCTCGCCATCGGGGGTGATAAGGACGCACCCGAAGGAATAGCGTTTTACTTTTTTGTCAAAACTGCCGTCCACGTAGGCGACGACCTGGCCGGGAAGATGAACTATGGGCGGCGGTGCGGTCTTGGATGCTTTGGACGGCTTGGGGGAAGCCTTTGCCGATGAAGTTGTTTTTTGCACCGCATTGTTTGACGAAATTTCCACGGTTTTCTTCGTCGTTCCACCCGCCAGATATTCTTTTGCAGCCTCTCTAGTGGGAAAGCCTTTATATTCCGCTCCGGGATATCCGTCCACGGAAGCCTTGCACTCATCCCAGGTCTGGAAAATGCCGGTGACTTTGCCGGTTCTCACGGCGTAAAAATTTTTCTTGGCCATAACTACTCCTTTAGGAAATGTAAAGATTAATTCTTTAACAGTTCCTTAGCGCGTTCGTCTTGATATTTCATGTGGATAAGTGTATCATAGATTCAGACAGATTCCAATATTTTTATGAAATTTTACAATCGGGAGGACTCATCATGCAATATAGGGAAGACAAACACGGAAACCAACTGTCCATTCTCGGCTACGGCTGTATGCGTTTTACGAAAAAGGGCAACAAGATTGACCTTGACAAGGCGGAGCGGGAACTATTGTATGCCATCGAGCGAGGTGTGAATTATCTGGACACCGCATATATTTACGGCGGGAGCGAGGCGGCGTTGGGCGAGATTTTGGAGCGGAACCGGATTCGCAACAAGGTTTACATTGCCACGAAGTTGCCGCAGTACATGGTAAAATCCCTGGAAGGGGCGGAGAAGATTTTCCAGGAGGAGCTAAAACGGTTACGCACGGATCACGTGGACTATTACCTGATGCACATGTTAAGCGACGTGGACAATTGGGAGCGGCTAAAATCAATCGGCATTGACAAGTGGATTGAGAAGAAAAAGCAAAGCGGACAGATTCGCAATGTCGGTTTTTCGTTCCATGGGACGACGTCGCATTTTTTGCCGTTGCTTGACGCGTATGACTGGGATTTTTGCCAAATCCAGTACAATTATCTGGACGAGCATACGCAGGCGGGGCGAAAGGGTCTTGAGTATGCGGGGGAAAAAGGGATTCCGGTCATCATCATGGAGCCGCTTCGGGGCGGGAAGCTGGTCAACGACCTGCCGAAGAAGGCACGGGAGGCCATTGCGGCGGATGCAAAGAAGAGAAGCGCGGCGGAACTGGCTCTGCGCTGGCTGTGGGACCAACCGCAGGTGACGTGCGTCTTGTCGGGCATGAATTCGTTGGAAATGGTGCAAGAGAACATCCGTATCGCGTCCGACGTGCGGGCGGGGGAATTTACGGATGAGGATTTTGAATTGATTTCGCGGGCGCGCCTGGCTATCATGGACGGCGTGAAGATTGGCTGTACCGGCTGCGGGTATTGCCAGCCTTGTCCGAAAAATATCGGAATCCCGCAGGCATTTCAAAGTTACAATCTGATCGAGGTGGAGGGAAAGTCGAAAGCGTGGAGGGAATATTTTCAGAACACGGCACTGCGCTCGAAGACGAGCAGCGCGTCCCAATGCGTCGGTTGCGGCAAATGCGAGGAGCACTGCCCCCAACACTTGCCCATCCGCCAGTATTTGAAGGACGTGGAACGGACGATGGAGACGCCAATGTACCGGATTGCCAAAAGGATTGTGAAACTTTTGAATTTGTATTGACAACATACCTACGGTATGTTATGATGATTGACATACCAATGGTATGTATGAGCGTGAAAAAAGGAGGAGGGTTTGATGGCGAGGAACAAGCACCCGGAGGAAACGGTGAATCTGATATTGGACGTCGCGTTTCGTTTGTTCATGGAAAAGGGGTACGAGCATACGTCTGTCCAGGACATTATTGACAATCTGGGTGGTCTTAGTAAAGGTGCCATTTACCATCATTTCAAGTCGAAGGAGGACATTTTGGACGCGGTCATGAACCGAATGACGGCGGAGTCGAACAAGTTGCTCGCCGAGGTGCGCGACCGCACGGATCTGAACGGGAAGGAGAAGCTGCGGATGATTTTTAAGACCTCGATCAACCGGCCCGTCCAGGATGACATTCTCACGGTGGCTCCGAATTTCCACAATAATCCAAGGCTTGTGTTTGGCATTTTGCATGAATCGGTGGACGAGGCGGCACCAATATATATACGGCCAATCATCGAGCAGGGGGTTTTGGACGGAAGCATAAAGACGGAGTACCCGGAACAGTTGGCGGAGCTCATACTTATTGCGGTCAATGTCTGGATGAATCCGATGATATTTGGAGATAACGTAGAGAAGTCCTATGGGAAATTCATGGTGCTAAAACAGTTGCTTGACGGAATCGGGCTAGACGTCATGGATGAGGAGATGTTGGCCAGGTTGCAGGAACTGACTGATATTTACCAGAAAGCGCATTAAGAAGAGCGTGTACTGTCGATGCTGTTTTGTGAAAGTGAAAACGGTAATCGCGGTACACATGTTTTTTGACATAATACATACCAACGTGCGGTATTATGTGATTATGTTCAATATAAAAGTGGGAATGTATTTTATGATTGGCGGAGGAGAAGGAGGAAAAGAAGACATGGAAGGAAAAATGAAGTGCGGGTTATGGTCGAAAGACTTTGGATTGGTAGTCGTTGGTCAGATTATTTCCTTGTTTGGAAATGCTACGGTAAGGTTTGCCTTGCCGCTATATTTATTAAACCAGACCGGTTCTGCTGCCATTTACGGGACGGTCATGGCCTTGGCCTTCATTCCGGCCGTCGTGTTGTCGCCCATTGGCGGGCTTGCTGCGGATAGGGTAAATAAGAGGAACGTCATGGTTGTCCTGGATTTTTTCACGGCCATGTTGATACTTGCATTTTGTTTGTTGATAGGACGGGTTGAATTGGTCGGCCTGACGACGGTAACATTGATGCTTTTGTATGGCATTGCCGGCGCGTATCAGCCGTCCGTGCAGGCGAGCATTCCGGTTCTGGTAAGCCAGAAAAACATCATGGCGGCGAATTCCGTCGTGAACATGGTTGGTTCCCTTGCGTCCTTGGCGGGACCGGTGCTGGGCGGCATCCTCTATGGCACATATGGAGTGAGGCCGGTATTGTGGGTTTGTATGGCTTGTTTTTTGATGTCGGCGGTCATGGAGTTATTCATCCGGATTCCATTTGAGAGGCAGGCGTTTGAAGGAACAATCTGGAAAATGGCGAGGGAGGATTTTGCGGAAAGTTTTCATTTTGTGTGCAAAGGCAAGCCGGTTATCGGGAAAGTGATGTTTGCGGCTTGTGGATTCAACTTGTTTTTATCGGCGATGATAATTGTCGCAATGCCGTACATGATAACAGAGGTGTTTCATTTTGGGGAGCCACTGGCGAATCGGCTTTACGGTTTCACGCAGGGAATTCTGGCGGCGGGAGGATTGTTAGGAGGGATGTGCGCGGGTGTTTTTGCAAGTCGGCTGTCCGTGAAAAAGGCCGGAAACTTGATTGTCATTTCTGCCGCGTGTGTATTAGTCATGGGGACGGCACTTATTTTCTTCACTTCCGAAATAATAAATTGCGTCGTCATGACGGGATGTGGCTTCGCCATTATGCTATGCACCACGGTTTTTACCATACAAATGTTGTCCTTCGTGCAGGCAGAGACCCCGCAAAAGTTGTTGGGGAAAGTAATTGCCGTCATCCTCACGGTGTCCATGTGCGCGCAGCCCTTAGGAAACGCGTTGTATGGAATTTTGTTTGAAACGTGTAAGGGGATGGAATTTGTCGTGATGATGTTTGCAGGGACGGTTTCCATGGTAATCGCGGTTTATACGAGGGGGATATTTACAAGGATGTCGGAATAAGGGCGCGGTTGGAGAAAATTTCCAGCTGTGCGGTTGGATGCTTTGCCACGCGACCGTCATCTGATGAAGGAATGATGCCAGAAAGGGGGAGGCTTTGCAACCTTCCCCCTTCCTTTTGATGCTTTATGCCGTGTTTGTGGGCGATGGTAAAAATGAAGTGCGATTATTTGCACATTTCATCGGCCAACGCGTCGATCTGTGCCATGTTGTCCTCGTTCATGGCGGACTTGAGGGTCACGATAGGTTCCACAATGGTCGTATTTTTGCAACCTTCCAGCATCTTGGTCATCACCTTGGCGGCGGTGGAGGCCCATGAGCCGTTTTCCATCAGGCCGACGGTGCGGTTTTGCCAATTGTGCTCGGCGAGCGTGGTGATAAACTCCCGCATGAACGGGAAGATGTCGGCGTTGTATGTAGTGGTGGCGAGAATCACTTTCCCGTAACGGAACGCGTTTTCTACCGCTTTGGACATGTCGCAACGTGCGAGGTCGTTGACTACCACTTTCGGACAACCCTTTTCTTTTAATTTGTCGGCCAGCAGTTCGACCGCTTTCTTCGTATGTCCGTAAATGGACGTGTAGGCAATCATGACACCTTCGGACTCTACGCCGTAGGAAGACCATGTGTTATATAAATCCAGATAATATCCAAGGTTCTCGTTTAAAACCGGGCCGTGCAGCGGGCAAATCGTCTGGATGTCCAGGGCGGAAGCTTTTTTAAGAAGTGCCTGTGCCTGCATTCCGTACTTCCCGACGATGCCGAAATAGTAACGGCGGGCTTCAGAAGCCCAGTCTTCCTCCACGTCCAATGCGCCGAACTTGCCAAAGGCATCCGCGGAAAAGAGTACTTTGTCATAATTGTCATAAGTCACGATGACTTCCGGCCAATGCACCATCGGCGCGGTGACAAAGCAAAGTTCGTGCTTGCCGAGGGAGAGCATGTCGCCTTCTTTGGCAATAAGGCGGCTGTCGGAAAAATCAGTGCCGAAAAACTGTTTCATCATGGTAAATGCCTTGGCACTCGCAACGATGCGGGTCTGCGGGTAGCGTTCCACAAATCGCATGATGTTTGCCGAATGATCGGGTTCCATGTGTTGGACAATCAGGTAATCCGGCAGGCGCTCGCCAAGGACGGCGGCCACGTTGGCCAGCCATTCCTCTCCGAAATGTGCATCCGCGGTGTCAAATACGGCAATTTTTTCATCCATGATCACGTAAGAATTATAAGCCATGCCATTCTTCACCATGTACTGTCCTTCAAAGAGGTCGATGTCGTGGTCGTTTACACCTACGTATTTGATGTCGTTTGAAATTTTCATAGTGATGCATCCTTTCTTCGAAAATTGGTATTGTGGGGCGGCGTAATCGTCGGCACTCGCGCATTTGGTGCATGGCGGGATGCAACTTTGCCTGCCCGTTTTTATCGTGCCGCTTCACAGCAGATTTTACAAGTATAACACATTCTCCGTATAATAGAAACTACCTAAAAAAATTTTTTTTTGTGCATAATTAACAATATTTTTTATTTCGTGAAAGAAAGAAAAAAGAAAAGTTTACAAACATATGTTCTGACATTATAATAATAGATAAAACGGCATGATGGTAGGTTCAAAATACCTTTTGAGTCCGACATCAACAGTATGTAACGGAAAGGAGCGGGGGTAATGCATTATCCATTGATTGACAAGGAAAAAACGGGACGGTGGCTTAAATTGTTATTTGCGGCAAAGGGCGTGCGGCCAAAAGACATACAGAGGTATCTGTCGCTTAGTTGCATCCAGACGGTGTACCGCTGGCTGGAGGGGACGAACATTCCAAGCATGGATCATTTGTATGCGCTGAGCAGCCTGCTGGGGGTGTCCGTGAATCAGTTCGTCGTGGGAAATAGTGATGACGAAGAGTGGCGTGAGCGGCGCGAGGCGTGTGCGCGTTTGTGGAGTTATACTGCGGTGCAAAAACATTTGCACCGCAGTATATGAAAATGCGCACAGCCGCATAAGGAAACATGCCGCTTTGCGGCTGCGGCTGGCGCAATACTCACGGCAGATTTTATCGGCCGTGAGTATATCATAAATGGAAGGGGGAGTCACGTCACGCCAGCGTAGGAATTATTGAATTTTGGGTTCAATGACAACGGCCGAAAATGGGGTTAAAATATGAGTGACAAGAAAAACAGAGTTGCCAAGTGCTCATAGTAAGGAGGTCATTTGTTATGAGGAACTTTCAATTTCCGGTGATTGACAAGGTGTCGACGGGGAATCGTTTGCGGGAGGAGTTTAAAAAGAGGGGGATTTCGGCGAGGGAGGTTCAGGAGCTTTTGTGTATGGGCTCGACACAGACCATATATGATTGGTATATCGGGAGGACCCTGCCCTCGTTGGACAACATGGTGGCACTGAGCAGGGTGCTTGAGTGCAAGGTAGAGGACTTGCTGGTATTTCAGTCTGTGGAAGAGAAGGGTGAGCAAGGGAAATGAAGAGACGTTATGAGAATAGAAAAAGAGGCTGCATTGTCGGCCTCTTTTTCTTACTTTATTAGGAAACTTCGTTCCCTATAAAGCAAAACCCTCCGGGGGATGCGCACTTCGCGCCTAAGGAAAGTGGCTGCTGACGCAGCCGCGCCCCGGCGCGAGAGTCCGGCAAGCCGGACTCTTTATTCTTCTTTCGCCCGGTATCCTCTTAGTGAAGAGAGGTACGTCGCCTTTTCCAGTAACAAGCCTAGCAGTTCTTTTTGCCGTTCGCCCGAGAAGCGGGTCTCGGGGACGACGATGTTCATGGAGGCGGTAATGTTTCCGCTGCCGTTTCTGACGGGTACGGCGATGCTGCATACCCCGTCTTCATATTCGCCCTTGTTGAAGGCGTAGCCTTGTTCCGCGACTTGGTGGATTTCTTTTAGGAAGGCGTCTTCCTCCATGATGGTCGTGTCCGTGTAGCGGGCGTGGCATTCCTGAAAGATGCGCTTAAGGGAAGTGTCGTCAAATTCGCATATCAGGCATTTCCCGGCACTGGACGCGATGACGGGGATGGTCGCCCCGATGGGAAAGTCAACGCGTATGGTGTGCACGGAGGACACGACTTTCGACGCGAGGATGACGTGCGTCATGCTCTTTAACAAGTGCAGGTTGATTAACTCCCCGCATTCATGTTCCATCTCGTTCGCGACCAGTAAAAAGTCGCTGGTTAATTTGCTTTCCAGTTCGATTTGGGAACCGAGGAAGGCCAGCTTGCTTGTCAGGTAATATTTCCCGGAGAGGTCTCGTTCCACCCACCCGTTGGAAATCAAGGTCTGCAGGATGGGGTGCACGGTTCCTTTGTTATAATGCAGGGCGTTGGCGATTTCCGTCACGCCGCAACCTTCTTTGATATGCCTTGCCATATGTTCGATTATTTTCAACGTCTTGTCTGCCGCGGGAACGAGCCTTACGTCTGAATTCATTTTTAGACCCAACCTTTCGTGTAATGTTTTTGCTTACCATGCCTCAATGCAATTTTCGTTTTATATAGAAAACAGTATAACACGATTTGCACAAAATACAATAGGGAAAATGGGGCAAATGGCTGAAAAAAATCTTGGATATTGACTTTTTTACCGTGAAATTGTACTATGTATAAAACGATATACGTAAAACGTTTTGAATAACGAACAAAAGTGCTTTTGTAAGAGAAATGAAACGCTGGCGGCGGACAAAGGAGTGAAAGCATGGCTCTGGCTCGTTGTTTGCGGGAATAAAAAAGAAGGAGACATGGGTGATGAATGAGAAGCAAGTAGGAATTGTAAGCTACGGCGTGGAACTGCCATATTACCGGCTGGCCGTGGACGAAATCGTCGAACTGTGGATGAACAGTTCCCTGGACATGATTAAAAAATCCCAGGGGGTGTTAGAGCGAAGCGTCCTTGACACGGACGAGGACGCGAACACGCTGGCAGTCGCGGCGGCGCGGGAGGCATTTCGCAGGGTTCCTGACGCGGAAGGCGTGGACGCGTTATATTATGGGACGTGTACGAATCCATATGATTCAAGGCCCTCCAGTACGATGGTGCTCGAGGCGTTGGGACTGCCCTATCAGACGAAATGCTGTGACCTGCAGTTTTCCATGAAGTCGGGTACGGCCGCTTTGATGAACGCGTACGCGATGGTGAAGGCCGGGCTGTCGAATCGGGCGCTGGCAATCGGAGTGGACACGATTAACCGCCACACGGCACCGGGCGACCTGGTGGAGCCATATGCCGGCGCGGGAGCGGGAGCGATGGTACTTGGCACGGACAAGGTGCTGGCCACGGTGGACGCGATGGAATCGTATTCGAGCGACTTGTCCGACGGATTCCGCGTGGAGGGCGAGCGTTATTTAAGGACCGGCATGCTGCTCGGGTCGGCGAAGAACGAGGTGGGCGTGGATGCGCACGTGTTGGGCGCGGCGAGTGCGTTATTTGAAAGAACCGGTTATCAACCTTCTGATTTTCAATTTGCCGTGTTCCAACAGACGACGCCGGGGTTCGTCCGTCACCAGGCAAAACTCCTGGGCTTTGTGAAGGATCAGTATGCGCCGTCGATTATCGCGGATTACGTGGGGGACACGGGTTCCGCCTCGCCGCTTGTCGGTTTGTCCAAGGTGCTTGACGTGGCACGGGCGAATGACAAGATTTTCCTTGCAGGTTATGGATACGGGGCGGGCGCGGACGTGTTCGTGCTGACCGTGACGGAAGAGCTGGAAAAGGCGCGCGGCAAGGTAAAAACGGTGGAGGAGCACATTTCGCGGAAACAGATGGTAGATTACAAGCAGGCGATGAAGATGGAGTTCAAGTACCTCCGTCATGATTATCCGCTGAACGCGTACCTATAAGGAGGGAACAAGAGATGGCAAAATACGAACATAAGGTGGCAATCGTGGGCATTGGTTCCACGGCGGCTCCGGGAAGGATTTACCCGACGAAAACTTGGAAGGACATTGTTTGTGACGCGGCCTACGAGGCAATCGAGGACGCGGGGATGGTGCCGAGGGACATTGACGGCGCGGTCATTGCCTATCACGGCGAGGGAGTCAACGAGCAAGGTGGGATTGGCGGTAGCGTGGCCGACTTGCTTGGCATCGCGCCGGCACCGGTGTTTCCACACTCAATGAATTGTTCCGGCGGCTCTGTCGCCCTGAACACGGGATGGGACATGATTGCCTCCGGAAAATATAAGAGGGTACTGGTCATGGGATTTGACAAGGAAGGGGACAATATCGGCTACACGGAAAATATCAACATTTCCTTTGACACGGAGTATGATTACGTGTTTGGTTTCCGGCACAGGGACGGATTTGAATTGATGAGCAATTATTATATGTCGCATTATGGATATGAAGGATGGGAGGCATACGGAGCGCAGGCATATCAATGCCACTGGTACGGACGGCGCAATCCCAAGGCGACGCTTTACGGCACGCCGATGCCGGAACGGGATTCCCTAAACCATAGTGGCAGTTGTTTTTCCATCATGGGCGAGGGCTGCGGGGCGGTCGTTTTGGTGGCGGCGGACGAGGCAAAAAACTACCCTCATAAGCCGGTTTATATTGACGGAATCAGCCTGGGCGTGACCTCACATTACATCGCGCACAGAATCGGGGAGCCGCCCATGGGTCCGGCCTTTCCGGAGGGGCTGGTAAAGGAGGAGACTTACGGGCAGTCGGTGGCTTTGATTGCGGCGGCGAGAAAGGCATATGAAATGGCGGAAATCGAGGCGAAGGACATTGACCTTGCCCAAGTGTATGATTTGACGGGGGCGGCATTTTGGCAGATTGACGCGCTTGGAATCACGGAGTTTGGAGAGGGCGGCCGACATTTCCTAAACGGCGACGCGGCAATTGACGGGAAGTGTCCGATTAACACGAGCGGCGGTCTGATTTCTTATGGGCACGCGTCGGGCGCGGACGGCTTGAACCAGGTGGTGGAAAATGTGATCCAACTTCGCGGGGAGGCCGGGGAACGGCAGGTAAAGGACGCGAAATGCGCGGTGGCGGCATGCACGGGGAGCGCGTTCGCGCACATGACCTGCACGGTCACGACGAATGACGAGTTTGAGCGTGGAAGGTTATAAGCAAGTAGCGAAGCGGATTGCGAATATCCGCTTGATAAGGACGTTCATGGAGGAACGAAAAGGTCGTGAATGTCCGCTTTACGAAATAGAAAGGAAGGTGTATGGCATGAGTCAATTTCAGGAACAGATTTACCGTCACACGACGGCCAGCGCGACACGAAGCTGGCGGGAGAGGAAAGGACGTTATTTATTAGAAGGAACCCGTTGTAAAAATTGCGGTGCGATTCATTTCCCGCGCAGGACGGCGTGTGCGGAATGCAACAGCCGCGATTTGGAGCCATATCGGCATCCGTTTACGGGTACGATAGTGGAGGCGAACATTTGCTGGCAGGCGACGGGAGTGCATATTGGATATGGGGAGAGGATTCCCCGCGTCTCGACGGTGATTCGATTGGATGACGGCGTTTGCGTTTTGGCGGAAGTGACCGAGACCCCGGTGGAGAAAATCGTTCCGGGGGCGAGGGTCATGATGGTAACGAAGAAACTACACAGAGAGAGCAACTCCACCTGGATGTATGGCTATAAATTCGTGGTGGTGGATGAATAAATGAATAAGGATGGGAGACGGTATGAAAACTATAGATAAGAAAAAAATAATAGGGGCGGTTTTAGCGGTTGCATTCATCGTGGTGTTTGCCTTGATACCGGGCGATGAGAATGCGCTGACGCACGAGGCGTACGGGGCGATTGGCATTTTCCTGGCGGCAATCGTGATGTGGATGCTCGAAGTGCTGCCAATGTCACTGGTGGGAAGCCTGGCAATCATTTTGATGCCCATCGTGGGAGTCATGGATTTTAAGACGGCCATCGCCAATTTCAGCGTGTCCTCGGTATTCTTCATTTTCGGTTCGTTTGGCATCACCACGGCGATGAAGAATTCGACGATTCCGTTGCGCATCACGAATCTGGTCTTGAAATTGTCGAAGGGAAAGACGGGCACGATCATCCTTTTGATGACCCTTGCGACAGGGCTGGTATCTTCCTTCATGTCGTCCACGGCCACGGCAATCATGTTCTACACGTTTTCCAAGGGACTGTTGGACATGCTTGGTGCGGATCCGAAGGCAAAGGGTACGGATTTGAACAAGCTGGGAAAGGCGTTGGGGCTTTCCGCGCCGGTGGCGGCGGGAATCGGTGGGTTCATCACGCCTGCGGGCACGCCGGGAAATATCATCATCATGGATTTATTGGCGCAGCTTGGCACCGAAGTCACGTTCGCGCAGTGGACGATTATCGCCGCGCCCCTGGGCATTATCGCCTTGCTCGTCGTCGGCGTGTGGTTGGGAATCGCGTTTAAGACGGCTCCTCTCACGCAGGAGCAAATGGGCGTCGTCTCGTCGAATTTTCAATCGGTGGGAAACCTGACGGCGAAGGAAATGAAGGCGATATGCGTTATCGTTTTGATGATCGTGGCATGGTTTTCCGGAACCTGGATTCCGATTCTAAACACGGGAACCGTGGCAATTCTTGGATTGACTTTGATGTTTTTTCCGGGGATCGACGTGTTGAACTGGGAAGAATTTAAACCGGAGGCAAACATCAACATCGTGCTGATGATGGGGACGGCACCCGCGGTCAGCAGCGCGCTTACGGCGACCGGGGCACTCGCCTATATCATTACGGCGGTATTTTCGGGCGGCGTGTTCTCAGCCATGAACGGACTTTTGTTACTTTTTATTATTTCGACCCTGGTATGCGTGTTGCGGGCTTTTGTTCCGACACCGGCGGCGGTGGCTTCCCTGTTCATTCCGTTGATGTACACGATTTCCGGCCTCGTCGGCATGAACCCGGTCGTGCTCTGCATGATTCCGGCATTTTGGGGGCCGGCGGCGATGCTATTGATTTATACGGAACCGATTTTCTTATATTCTTATGGCGACGGCTACTATTCGGAGACGGATTTGCTTCGGGGCGGCGGGGTTCCCTCGCTCATCATGGTGGTGGTCACGGCGATTCTGATGATGCCGCTGGTTTCACTGGCGGGATTGGGATGACGCTGTTTTAGAAGTCAAAGGCCATGCGCTTCATGCCTGCGGCGTAAACCGCGCCGGGGCGTGAAGGGGCAAGGCTCAGGAATGGGGTGTGTGAGTGTGAAAACAAGAGAAACAAAGCAATCGTTTGTGGAGAATTTGTCTGGATTTTGTAATAAGTATATACCCAGTTCCTTTTCGATGGTGTTGCTTATCACGGTCATATCCGTCGTCATGGCATTATTTTTGACGGATAGTACGCTCATGTCAATCGGGCAGAATTGGTATGACGGCTTTTGGAGCATGCTGACGTTCAGTTTCCAAATCTGCATGTTGATGTTCACCGGCTTTTTGGTGGGTGACTCCAGGCCCGTCAAAAAGCTCATGCAAAAAATTGCCAAGGTGCCAAAAAGCGCGACGCAGGCCCTGCTTTTTTATTGGCTGATCGTTGGATTTCTTGGTTATCTGCACTTTGCAATTTCCATGGCGGCGGCGATGCTGTTGGGAAGGGCGTTGATTGTCGAGCAGGACAAAAAGGGAAATAAGATGCCGTACCATTTTCTGGTGGCATTGGGGTATGGCGCGTTAATCCTTCAGGCGGGGCCGACGGCCGGGTCGCCCCTGGTCATGGCTTCGCGGTATAATTTCATGGCGGACGTGGTGGGCGTGATTCCTTTGACAAAGTCTATGTTGACCGCGCCGGTCATCCTAATGAATTTGTGCATTTATTTTACGGTTTGTGTTTTAATCGTGTTTTTAACGCCGAGATTGAAAAATACGATTTCCGAGGAACAACTCTCGCGTATCAAAAAAGACTTTTTGGCGGCGGATGAAAATGCCGTTTCGGAGGAAGGCCGCTCTTTCGCCTGGTTGATGGATCATACCCGGATCTTTCAGATGTCGATGGGCATGGTCGGCCTGCTTATTTGCATCATAAGGGTGGTTGGAAATTTCTCGGTGGAATTTAATTTTAACGCCATCAATTTTCTGTTCCTGATGCTGGCACTGCTGTTTCACGGCACGCCGGACGCCATACTGGCTTCCACGGGACGAGCCGTCAAAAATTTGAGCGGGGTGATTTTTCAATATCCGTTTTACGCAGGCGTGTTTGGAATCTTGAATTATTCGGGGCTTGGAGGCGTGCTGACGCAGGCGTTCGTATCCATCTCGTCGAAGCGGACGTTTACCTTTTTGATTTTTGTTTTTACGGCTCTTTTAAATTTTTTGGTGCCGTCGGGCGGCTCGCAATACATGGTGGAGGCACCTTACATCATGCCTGCGGCATTGCAGCTTCAAGTTCCGGCCAACTGGGTGCTAAACGCGTTTACTTGTGGGGATTTGTTGACGAACTTGCTGCAGCCGTTTTGGGCGTTGCCGCTCATCGTGGCCTTCCAGGTGAAATATAAAGACGTGTTTCCGTACTCGCTGATGATTTTTGCGATATCGGCGGTTTACATGGGGCTGTTTTTCTTGTGCTGGATGTATTGAGGAGTACACCGGCGTTATCATTTGGGGATGGCATTGATATATCGCCAGTCGGATGTAATATGGTCGAAAGTTTTGGGACGACGTGGTCGTTGAAAACTTTCGACTTTCTTTCTATGGGGGTGTATGTAAATTGATTTTATTGCTGTTATATGCGAGGAAAAACTTGAAGAACGCATTTTTGAACTTTGAGTTCAATGACAAAAAGTAAAAAGAGGATTAAAATATAGGTTAATAAATGAAGTAAGGAAAAAATGTGATTTGTGAGATTGTAAAATATTGTATTTAGCACTATAATAAAGGAAGGTAGTTGGTAGATTATGAAGCAAATGATAAAAATCCCTATTAGTATTTTGGGCGCGGGTTCGGTAGTATATATTGATTATCCGTATGAAGATAAAAAAGGGTATAAAAGAAGGCCGGCTGTTATTTTATCATACGAAAAAGGAAAGACGAAAGTTGTTTTGTTAAAAGTAAGTAGTGTAGAAAAATATAAGGATTCTAAAAAATATCCATATGCATATAGAATTAAAGATTTAAAACAGAGTGGGTTGACGAAGATGTCCTATGTTTTGGCGGACAAGGAATTATTAGTGCCGGACGATACGCAGTGCGAAGGATTGGGAAGATTATCACTTGGTGATTTAAAGGCGGTCAATATACTACATAATCTGGCGGTATTGAAAAACAGACAAACGGCACAGAATTATGATGATTAGGGAGGGATTATTGTGATTACGATTCCAAAAACGATTTCTACAGAATTTGTTAGAAGTTTGACTCCGACAGACGTAAGGGAAATACTTGAAAATGCATCGGATACCATTATCAATCAGGTAATTGCGCTTTTACCAATGCCGACACATGAAGATTATTTAGAGGCACATCAATTTTTAGATGATGGGATTTATGGTTCTGACGGAAAGATTATTGGGGAAAAGCATCCAGAAGATTGACGATAATTGTGTATTTTGAGGGCGATGTCAATCGGTGGGAATAAGGCATGATGAAAATTGTAAGATTTGAACAAGACGGGGTGCGCGTGTTTTTACTTCATACAAATGAGCTTGTGGATGCGGGGACTTTTCAAGAATATTACGCGCGGATGTCCGACGTGAGGAGGTCAAAAATTGACCGTCAGCGTACGGGCAAGGGAAAAATGCTTTCGCTCGGGGCGGGGATTCTGCTGGATGAGGGTTTAAAGGAATATGGTTTTCAGGAGCGCGAGGTTCATGTCGCGACAAAGGAAAACGGGAAACCATATCTTTTGGATTATCCGGAGATTCATTTTAATTTGTCACATTCGTGGGAAATGGTGCTGGCGGTGTTTGCCGACACGGAGGTTGGCTGCGACATTGAGTACGAGGGCGTATTAAAGCTGCAGATTGCAAGACGGTTTTTTTGCCCTTCGGAGTATGCGTATATCCTCAGCTTGCCGGAGGACGGGCGGGCGGAGGCGTTTTATCAGTTATGGACGTTGAAAGAGAGTTTCATGAAAGTGACGGGGCTGGGCATGAAGCTTATGCCGAATCAGTTTGAGTTTCGGCTTGAATCGCGGATAGGGCGAAAGGATGGAACGGGAAACGTGAAGGAGTGTGTGGGAAAGGGCGCAATTGAAAATGTGAAAGAAAATCAGGAGGAAGCTGGCGGGGCGGTTTTTAGATATACGAGGGAGGTGATGATACGCCAGGACGTGGATGACGCGAAGTACCGATTTATGGAATACTTTTCAGAGGGCTACCACATGGCGGTGTGCGTTAGGGAGTGATTATTGTTCGCGGTAATGATAAACCGAAAAATGAAAAAACGGTCATTTTACCATTGACTGTTTTTTTTATTTGAATTATACTGGTGTAACCGTCAGTTGGAAAGGTTTATCGAAAGGAAGTGTACGAGAGATGAATTTTTTGAAGAAGCTATTCGCTCCGGTCGATATGACGATAGGAAGGCCGTGGGAGGATATTTTGATTTTCACCGTGCCAATGTTGTTGGGAAATATTGCGCAGCAGCTCTATAACGCGGTGGACAGCGTGGTGGTGGGCAATTACGTGGGGGATAACGCCCTGGCCGCAGTGGGAAGTGCGGGACCGGTGATTAATTTGCTGATTGTATTGTTTGTCGGCATCAGTGTCGGGGCGAGCATCATGGTGTCACAGTATTTTGGCGCCAGGAACCGGGAAGCCTTGTCGATGACGATTGGAAATTGTATCACGATTACCGGTATTGCCAGCATAGCGATGACCGTCGTGGGCTTAATCGTGGTGCGACCGCTTTTGATGCTTTTGAACACGCCGGCGAGCATTCTGGATTGGAGTACTTCATATTTGCAAATTATTTTGATAGGAATATTGGGGATGGGGTACTATAATATTTTGAGCGGCGTGTTGCGTGGATTGGGAGATTCCATTTCGGCATTGGCGTACTTATTGGTGGCGAGCGGACTGAACATCGTGCTGGATTTGGTATTCGTCATCTATTTTGACATGGGGGTCAATGGCGTGGCGTGGGCGACGATATTGGCGCAGGCCGTGTCGGCCGTCTTGTGTATCCGGCGATTGTCGAAGATGAAGGATTTATTTGATTTGAAAATGCATTATCTGAAAATGTCCAAAACGTATATCATGAACATAGTGCGCCTGGGCGTGCCGTCCGGCGTGACGCAGGCCATCATGTCCATGGCGATGTTGGTCGTGCAGTCGCTGACAAACAGTTTCGGAGAACAGTTCATCGCGGCGAATGTCATCGTGATGCGTGTGGATGGTTTCGCGATGCTGCCAAATTTCTCTTTTGGAACCGCCATGACGACCTATGCCGGGCAGAATATCGGTGCGGGAGATGAAGAACGCGTGGTAAAGGGTTCGAGACAAGGCTTGATGCTGGGAGTTGGCACGTCTGTCGTCATTACGTTGGCGATTTTGATTTTCGGAAAGTACTTGATGGCAATTTTTACGCCTACGGAGGAGTTGGTCGAGTTGAGCATGAACATGATGCGGATTTTGGCGGTGGGCTACATTGCCATAGCGGTAACGCAGTGCTTGTCCGGCGTGATGCGCGGGGCGGGCGACACGATAACGCCGATGTGGATTTCCATCGTGACGACAATTTTAATTCGCGTGCCGTTGGCATATGGCATGGTATGGATGACCAAAAGCGAGCAGTTCCCGCAAGGGCGCAGGGAATGTATTTTTATATCCTTGCTGATTGCCTGGGTTTTGGGAGCGTTGATTACAAGCATTTTCTATAAAAGAGGAAAATGGAGAGGAAAGGCCGTGAAGTAGGATGACAAAAAAGCAATTGGCAAAGGAAATTATTGAACGGTTGAAAAAGGAGTATCCGGACGCGGGATGCACGCTGGATTATGACGATGCGTGGAAGTTGTTGGTGAGCGTCCGCCTGGCGGCGCAATGTACGGACGCGCGGGTCAACGTGGTCGTAGAGGGCTTATATGAAAAGTATCCGAGTGTGGAGGCACTGGCAGCGGCTGACGTGGAGACAATAGAGGCCATCGTGCGTCCGTGCGGCCTGGGAAGGAGCAAGGCGCGCGATATCAGTGGATGTATGAAAATGCTCATGGAAAAATATGGCGGAAAGGTGCCGGATGATTTTGACGAGCTTTTAAAGCTCCCGGGGGTGGGGCGCAAGAGCGCGAACCTGATTATGGGGGACGTGTTCGGCAAACCGGCCATTGTTACAGACACACACTGTATTCGCCTGACGAACCGCATGGGTCTGGTGGATGACATCAAGGAGCCGAAAAAGGTGGAGATGGCATTGTGGAAAATCATTCCGCCAAAGGAAGGCAGTGATTTTTGCCACCGTCTGGTATACCATGGGCGGGAAGTCTGTACGGCGCGGACAAAGCCGTATTGCGACCGCTGCTGTTTAAATGACATCTGTAAAAAGAGAGGATTGTAAGAAGGCGTTAGCACATGAGCAATCCGTGCATTGAAAGCGTCAAATTTTTTGACGCTTTCATCATTAAAAAATGAAAGTGGGTTTATAAGAAATGCAGGAAACGGTGGAAGAATTATTTTCTTTTATAGAAGAGAGTCCGAGTGTGTTTCATGTCGTGGACAATATGCGTAAAAAGCTTGTGGAGCACGGTTACGAGCAGCTTTTGGAGAGCGAGCCGTGGGAGTTGAAAGTCGGTGGAAGGTACTTTGTGATTCGAAATGCCTCCTCCTTGATTTCGTTTCGGATTCCGAAGGCGGATTATAAAGGGTTCCAGATTATGGCCAGCCATAGTGATTCTCCGACCTTTAAAATCAAAGAAAATCCGGAGATGGGGACAGAAGGTGTTTACGTCAGGCTGAACGTGGAGCGGTACGGCGGCGCGTTGCTCGCGCCCTGGTTTGACCGGCCGTTGTCCGTCGCGGGGCGCGTGCTGGTGAGAGCGAACGTCGTGGAAGGAAGTGCCGCGCGGGATGTGGCCTTGGCGGTCAAAGATGCGGGGACGAAGTGGCCGGGCGCGACGGGCGGGGAGATCAAAGGTGCGCTGACGGGGAGCCGTATCGTCAGCAGGTTGGTCAATGTCGACCGGGACTTGCTTTTGATTCCGAGTCTGGCCATTCACATGAACCGCGAGGCCAATGACGGATATAAGTACAACGTGCAAAAGGATTTGATTCCCTTATACGGCATGGATTTGGAGAAGGGGACGTTCCTTCGGCAGATTTCATTGGCGGCAGGCGTGGACGCGGAGGATGTCGTAGGATATGACTTGTTTCTTTATAATAGGGAAAAGGGGTCTGTATGGGGCGCGCAGAAAGAATTTATTTCGATGGGAAAGCTGGATGACTTGCAGTGCGCGTTTGCCTCTTTGAAAGGATTTCTGGCAGCGGGAGAAGGCGAAAGCGTTCCCGTGCATTGCGTGTTTGACAATGAGGAGGTGGGCAGTTCTACCAGGCAGGGGGCGGCCTCGACGTTTTTGCAGGATACGCTGGTGCGTATCAACGAAGGAATGGGACGCTCGGACGGAGAGTATCGGCGGTCACTTGCACAAAGCTTCATGTTGTCGGCGGACAACGCGCATGCCGTGCATCCGAATTATCCGGACAAGGCCTGCCCGACGAATCGCCCGAGGATAAATGGCGGCATCGTGGTGAAGTATAACGCGGAGCAAAAGTATACGACGGACGGGGTGGCGGCCGCGATTTTTAAAAGCCTTTGTGAGCGGGTAAATGTCCCATATCAGACGTTTCACAACCGTTCCGACATGCGGGGCGGCTCGACGCTTGGCAATCTATCGGGAAACCAGGTGGCCGTGAAGTGCGTCGACATCGGGTTGGCACAGCTTGCAATGCATTCCCCGTACGAGACCGCGGGAGCGGCGGATACCGATTATCTGGTGCGGGCCGCGAAGGCGTTCTATGAGACGTCGGTGGTCGAGCCGGAATACGGCGTGGTGGAATGCTCTTCTTCACGCAGTTCTTTCATTACGACAAGATAGAGTGCGGTGGCGATTCCCGCCGTCAATAGGTCGGCGATGGGCTGCGCCATCTGGATGCCGGCAAGGCCGAAAATGTGAGGCAGGATTAGAAGGAGCGGAATCAGGCACAGGCCTTGTCTGGCGGAGGCGAGTATGGATGCATAGAGCGTCTTGCCGATGGTCTGCATCATCATGTTATTCATTACGGTCCAACCACTTAAAATGAATGGAATGCATAAAAGCCGCAAGGCGAAGGTGCCGATGCGAATGACTTCGGCATCGTCACGGAACAGGCCAATCAGGTGGCTGGAAAATACAAGTCCGCAAACGGCCAGCAAGGTCAGCACGACGGTTGATATTTTGACGCAGAACCAGAATGCTTCCTTTACGCGGCCGTATTTTTTTGCCCCGTAATTGAAACCGCAGACGGGTTGGAATCCTTGCCCGAAGCCAATCAGGGAGGACATGGCGAACATGGAAATACGCCCGACGATGGACATGGCCGCAATGGCCGCGTCGCCGTAAGGATTGGCGGCAATGTTAAGAATCAGCGTGCCGACGCTTCCAAGTCCCTGGCGAAACAAGGACGGCAGCCCGCCGCCGGCAATTTCGCCCAGGCGTTTTGCATTTAGCCGCACATTTTTAAGCCGGATGGGGATACAGCCGGAGCAGTGCAGGATGATAAGCAATAGGAGGAAGCTGACAAACTGGCTGATGACCGTCGCGGCGGCGGCACCGGCGATTCCCATGTTCAATCCGAAGATGAGAATCGGGTCAAGCACGATGTTTAGTACCGCGCCAATCGTGATGCCAATCATGGAAAAAAGAGCGTTTCCCTGGAAACGGATCTGGTTGTTCAATACGAATTGGGCACATGTAAACGGCGCGCCGAGCAGAATGATTCGCAGGTAGTCCCTGGTGTAGGGCAAAATGGTGGCCGTGGAGCCGAGCACCATGGAAAGCGGCGTGAGACATAAAAGTCCAAACGCCGTGACCAAAAGTCCCAAAAACAGCGCGGCAAAAAATCCGGTCGCGGCCAGTTCGCCGGCCTCGTCGGTCTGCTTGGCACCAAGCCTGCGCGAAATGGAGTTGCCGGAGCCATGTCCGCAAAAGAACCCCAGCGCCTGGATGACGGTCATCACCGGAAATACCACGCCGACCGCCGCGGTGGCACTCGTGCCGATACGTCCGACAAAAAAGGTGTCGGCCATATTATAGAAAGACGTGATTAGCATGCTGATAATCGTTGGTATGGCAAGGCGGACAACAAGCCCCGGGACGGGGGCTTGTGTCATCATCTGGAACTTGTCGACTGCGGCGTTTTCCGTTTCGTGTGCGTGGTTTTTCAAAATTATGACTTCCTTTCTATATATAAGAACCGGTACCTTGTGGGAAAGTCCAGATATTTAGTACTAATTTTACGATTGCCCACATGCCGTTCATTACCGTGGAGTTTACCAGATTTAAAGGGACACTTAAAATTCCCGTATATAGGCATATAAATAATAGCAGCATTGCATATTGCCGTATCCTTTGATAAAAGTACTTGACCTTTGGAAACAGTTCCTGCAAGACGTTCGAGCCGTCCAGCGGGGGAATCGGAATCAAATTGAAAGTCCCCAGCCCCACGTTGATAACCGCCACATAGTAAAACCAGATGCTTAATCCGCTGCCTATTTTGTAAAAAAGTCCATATAGCAACATGCCGGCAAACGCCAGCATATAATTCATTACCGGTCCCGCCAGGGATACGAGAATCGTCCCCTTCTTTTTGTCCTTATAATAGGAGGTATTAATCCGCACCGGCTTTGCCCAGCCCATACGGAAGAGCACCAGGCATATGGTTCCCCAGAGGTCAAAGTGGGTCAACGGGTTCAGCGTCAGCCGCCCTTCCATCTTCGGCGTGGGGTCGCCTAACTTGTAAGAGACATAGGCGTGGGCAAATTCGTGGAAGGAAATTGCCAGAAGGATTGCCGGCACCGTATAAATGATGGTTGTCAAAGAGTCCAATGAAAATAAATAATGTGACATCTTTCTCCTCCTCGTAATGAAAAATGATTTGATTATACTCATGGCAGATTTTATCTGCCGTGAGTATCGCGCCAGCCGCAGCCGCAAAGCGGCATGTTTCCGCGTGCGGCTGTGCGCATAATGTTATACGTAAGCGGCAGTTAAATCTGCCGCTTACGTATAACATTATACGACTTGTACAAGGTAAAAGCAAGATAAAAGCATCGGATTAAGTGATTGACCATGAAGGCCGAACATGGTAAAATGCTTTTGTGTGACGAGCGCGCAGTGCCTGGACGTATCTGTTTGGCTGGTCGCATGATGGTTGATATAAGGTAATACATAACAAATTTTTATATCAAGGAGGAGTGACAAAAATGAAATGTACGGCATGTGGAGCAGAGTTGGCAGAAGGCACGAAGTTTTGTACGCAGTGCGGACACACGGTAGAAGGGGCGAGTGAGTTTGACCAGGGAGCGGGCTATGGCCAGAATGCAGGCTATCAGCAGGGAGCGGGCTACGGTCAGAATGCAGGCTATCAACAGGGAGCGGGCTACGGCCAGGACGCGGGCTATCAGCAGGGAGCGGGCTACGATCAGAATGCGAACTACCAGCAGGGAACCGGCTATAACTATGGTGCGGGAGCGGGCTATGGTTACAACCAGGGCGCGGAATATAATCCGGGAGTTCCCAGCGGGCCGATGACGAAAAAGGAATTTTATAAGCTGCCCGGCGTGAAGAGTTGCAGGACGAACATCCGGACATGTGCGATTCTTGCTTATGTGTGTTCCGGAGTTACCATTTTAGCGTCGTTGCTTCTTTCCGATTATCTTGCATCTTCTATATTGGATGGGCTATTGTTACTGGGCTTGGGACTGGGATTGCAGCTTGCCAGGAGCCGGGTATGTGCAATTATTTTGCAGGATATGGTATTCTTAATATGATAATCGGGTTGCTGGCAAATGGAACGATACAAGGGTGGTTGATTCCAGTGATCGGGATTTATGCCATCATCTATACGTTCAAGTATCAAAAGATGTGGGATCGGTATATCAAGGAAGGCGTACTTCCTTAAAGGGTTTGGAGGCGCACAAAGATGTATTTTGTCAGCATGGCTGACTTGTGCGCCGCCGCAAGAACGCCGGTGGCGTTCTTGAATCTTATAGTTGTGATTCCCAATGTAGGTGGAATGCAAGGATGATGCATAAGGAGGTTGTAGTATGGGTGGTTTCTTTGGGGTGGCATCAAAGAAGAATTGTACGTTGGAATTGTTTTACGGGGTGGATTACCATTCCCATTTAGGGACAAGGCGCGGCGGCATGGCGATGTATGGGCAGCAGGGATTTCAGAGGGCAATCCATAATATCGAAAATTCTCCATTTCGAACGAAGTTTGAGAAGGACGTGGAGGAGTTGGAGGGACATTTGGGAATCGGCTGCATTTCGGATTATGAGCCGCAGCCACTTTTGATCCAGTCCCACCTGGGAAGTTTCGCAATCACGACGGTCGGCAAGATTAACAACTTGGACGAGCTGCGGGAAAAGGTATATGACGAGGGACGTTCCCATTTTCAGGAGATGAGCGGGGGACAGATTAACGCGACCGAACTCGTGGCGGCGCTGATTTGCAAGTCCGATTCCATCATAAATGGCATTCGATACGTGCAGGGACTGGTGGACGGTTCCATGACCGTGCTGGTGATGACCAAGGACGGTATTTATGCGGCGAGGGACAAGTACGGACGTACCCCGGTGGTGCTTGGAAAGCGTGAGGACGGATATTGTGTGGCGTTTGAAAGCTTTTCCTATTTGAACCTAGGGTATGAATCGTACAAAGAGCTAGGTCCTGCGGAGATTGACTTTATCACTGCCGACGGCGTGGAAATGCTGAGCCCGCCGGGGGACGAGATGAAAATCTGTTCCTTCCTATGGGTGTATTACGGGTATCCGACGGCTTGTTATGAAGGCGTGAACGTCGAGGAGATGCGTTATAAATGCGGAAGCATGTTGGCAAAGCGTGACGGGGACAGCGTGAAGCCGGACATCGTGGCCGGCGTGCCGGATTCCGGGATTGCCCATGCCATCGGCTATGCCAATGAGTCGGGCATTCCCTATGCGAGGCCGTTCATTAAATATACGCCGACATGGCCGCGTTCCTTCATGCCGACCAGCCAGAGCCAGCGCGACCTGATTGCCCGGATGAAGCTGATACCCGTGCAGGCCTTGATCGAGGACAAGAAATTGCTGTTGATTGATGATTCCATCGTGCGCGGCACCCAGCTTCGGGAGACGACGGAGTTTTTGTACCAGAGCGGTGCAAAGGAAGTGCATGTGCGTCCGGCGTGCCCGCCGCTCTTGTTTGGTTGTAAATATTTGAACTTCTCGCGTTCCAAGTCGGATTTGGATTTGATTACGAGACGAATTATTGCGGAATGGGAACCGGAGGTGACACAAGAGGTTTTGGAGGAATATGCGAATCCGGCCAGTGAAAAGTATGAAAAGCTGGTGGAGGAGATTCGCAAACGCCAGAACTTCACGACATTGCGGTTCCACCGGCTTGACGACATGCTGGAGGCCATCGGGCTGGAGCCCTGCAAGGTGTGCACGTACTGCTTTAACGGGAAAAAATAAGGGGCAATCACGATGGGGAAAGTTGATATTATAAAAGATGCGGATGAGAAAAGCATCGTTGTCATCAATGATTTACGTTTTAAGGGAAGAAGAAGCGTGGATTGGAGCATTGTCGAGGATTGTCTGAAAGAATACATCGGGGAGTGCGCAGAGATTACGGAAACATCGGATGTGGTATATATAGGTGCGGATTTTCCAGACGAGTTTGCACATTCCAAAGACACAAAGGCGTTGCGGGGGGCCAATATGTATGCAAAGGCAAATTCTTCAAGCGTTATTAAGGAAATGATTGAAATTGCCACGAATAAAACTTTTTCAGCGAATTATGCACAAAAACATAATACGGATGCAAAGTTCGGTTGGTATAGGTATGATACGCGCTTCGCGCTTCCCATTTACGATGATGATGGGGAATTGGTTCGATATAATGTTTTTAAAGCGAGAGTATTGGTGCGTCATGCGCGGGATGGGAAACTGTATCTGTATGATGTTTTAAGGACAAAAAAAGAAACGAGCAAGCCGCTTAGGCAATAGCCGTACGGTCGAAAAACTCATTTCTTTATAATCCCTATTCTAAAGGCATATGGAGGTTTTGTCAAGTATAAACTTTAAGTGCTTAAATAAAAAAACTACTTGCTTTTTGGCACGAAAGGTGGTAGAATAGCATTCGTGTCAAGGGCATGCGGGTGTGGTTCAATGGTAGAACACCAGCCTTCCAAGCTGGATACGTGGGTTCGATTCCCATCACCCGCTTTATATGAAAAACATCGGATATCGGAGTGGTCGATTTCCGATGTTTTCTTGCTTTATAGGGAACTTCGTTCCCTATAAAGCAAGACCCTCCGGGGGATGCGCACTTCGCGCCTAAGGAAAATGGCTGCTGACGCAGCCGCGCTCCGGCGCGAGAGTCCGGCAGGCCGGACTCTTTGTTCTGGATATATCTTGTGACGTGAGAGCAAGAATTCGTAGTTTTTGAGCAAGGCAAAAAATTGTCAAACGATGAAGCGCGGATTAAAATAGAGTTGTACAGTAGAAATGACTATTGCAATAGTTCCAAGTCAAAAAAGAGGAATCAGAATGAAAACGAAATTACCAAATATCATTTTTGTGTTTTCCGATCAGCATCGTTTTTGTGATGTGGGATATGCGGGAAATACAGAAGTGAGAACACCGAATTTGGATCGGTTGGCAAAACGAGGGGCGGTTTTTCGTTCGGCCTATTCCAACTGTCCGGTGTGCGTGCCGGCACGGGGGACGCTTCTGACGGGGATGCATGCCCTGAAGCACGGTGCGGCGGCAAATGATTTGCCGATTCGTCCACAATGTACATCGATTGCGGATGTATTAAATCAAGCTGGTTATACTACGGCATACGTGGGAAAATGGCATTTAGGAGGTGCGCCGCGTGATCAGTTCATCACACATTATAAC
>CATLEQ010000002.1 GCA_949915905.1 uncultured Lachnospiraceae bacterium
GAGCTCGGCACGGCCGGTCTTACGGGCAACGGTCTTGACCTCGGGTGTCTCAAGTATAATCTGCTCGGCACGGCGACCAATCGCGTCGCTCTCGTCGAGCGATATGCCCGGCAGCGTAGAGACATTGATTGTGAACGAGCCTTCGTTGAAACGCGGCAGGAAGCCTCGCCCGAGCATAAAGAAACATACCAGTGCGCCCACGAACAGAACTCCGGTGCATACCAGCAGTCCGCGAGTATGGCTGAGCATCCACTCGAGCGAACGGCTGTAGGCCCGGCGCATGGCCAGGGTGACACGCGGTTCGCGACCCAGCTCGGCATTCTGTGCCTTGCTGCCGAGAAGGTAGCTGCACAGCACCGGCGTCAGCGTCAGGGCGACGATAGTCGATGCCGCCAAGGCCACGATAAAGGCCACGCCGAGGGGTATGAGCATGCGACCCTCCATGCCGGTAAGGAAGAACAGCGGCAGGAAGGCGGCAGTAATAATCAGCGTCGAGTTGAAAATTGGCATACGCACCTCGGCCGAGGCATGGTATACGCAGTCGCGTATGCCCTGGCGCTCACCGGCGGGGAGTTGTGCGTTCTGCCGCAGGCGTTTATACACGTTTTCGACATCGACTATGGCGTCGTCGACCAGACAGCCTATGGCAATCGCTATGCCGCCGAGGCTCATGGTGTTGATGCTATAGCCCAAGCCATTGAGGATGAGCACCGACACGATAATAGACAGCGGCAGGGCTATGACCGAGATTAGCGTCGTGCGCAGGTTCATCAGGAAGAAGAACAGCACGATTATGACGAAGAGGGCGCCCTCGAGCAGACTGCGCTGCAGGTTGCTAATCGAGTTGTCGATAAAGTCGCTCTGGCGGAAAATGTCGGCCGACACACGCACGTCGGCGGGCAGCGTCGGGGCCATCGACGCAAGAGCCTTGTCGATTTCCCCGGTAAGCTGTATTGTGCCTGTGCCGGGCTGCTTGGTCACGGTCACTATCACGGCCGGTTCGGCCTCGACCGATGCCAAGCCTATGCGCGGCAGGCGTCCGCCAAGCTCGACAGCGGCCACGTCGCCAAGTGTCACTATGCCCCGGCTGTCGCTGCGCACCACGGCCTGAGACAAGGCGTCGCAGTCGTCGGTGTTTATGTCGGCCTTGATTATATACTCGTTGCCATACTGGTACACCACGCCGCCGCCGGCATTGGAGTTGAAACCGTCGGTGGCTTCGAGCACCTCGTCAAGGCTGACGTCGAGCAGCCGCATCTTGTCGGGATTGATTTTAATCTGGTACTCGGGGGCGTCGCCACCGATGACCGACACCTGCGACACGCCGCCGAGGGCAAGCAGTCGCGGCCTTATGGTTGTTTCGGCGAGGCGTCGCAATTCGAGCAGCGAGGTCGAGTCGGCGCGCAGGCCGATAATCATAATCTCGCCCAAAATCGACGACTGCGGACCCATCACGGGCTTGTCGACACCCTCGGGCAGACTCTCGGCGGCGGCATCGAGGCGTTCGCTCACTATCTGGCGCGCGGTATATATATCCGTGCCCCAGTCAAACTCGACCCACACGACCGAAAAGCCGGTAGTCGATGTAGAGCGCACGCGGCGCACGCCCGTACTGCCGTTGACCGCTGTCTCAATCGGGTAACTTACCACTTTCTCCACCTCCTCGGGTGCCAGGCCCGGTGCCTCGGTCATTACCACTACCGTGGGGGCGTTGAGGTCGGGGAAGATATCGACCTCCATGCGCATCAGCGCGATTACTCCGCCGACAAGCATCAGAGCCGTGACAATCAGCACCGTCAGGCGGTTGTCGAGCGAGAAACGTATGATTTTGTTGAGCATACCGGGCAGCAATTAATGGTTGTGCGTATGACCTTCGGGGATATTGCTGCCAGTCTCGGCAAGGCGGATAGTAGTCACGCCTTTGACGACAATCGGCGTGCCGGGGGCGATGCCCTGCGTGATTTCTACACGCTGGCCGTCGGTCGCGCCGATGTCGACACGGCGCTTGGCATAGCACTCGTCGTCGAGCTGCTCGTAGACAAAATAATCGCCCTGCTGCTCAGAAATTGCCGTCGAGGGCACTGACACCACATCGTGACGCGGCGTGCCAAGCAGGTATGCCGTAAATGTCGTACCGGCAACGAGTCCGGGAGTGCGGCCGGCACTGAAATACACAGGCACGTATGCCGCTGCCCCTCCCCGGGTCACGGGCGCGGAGGTGATGCGGTGGCCGCCGTATTCGCCGAGGCGCACGGCGGTATCGCCATACGGCAGTGCTATTACAGCGTCGGTAAGTGTCGGTGCCAAGGCATAGTAACGCTGGGGCAGGTCGATGCGCAGGGTCTGGTCTGAGGCCCCCGCAACGGTGGCAATCACCTCTCCGGCAGCGACATACTGTCCCTGGCGCACGGCCAGCGAGGTCAGGGTGCCGGCGATGGGGCTCGTGGCGCGGCCCGATGATGCCGACGGGCTATATGCGGCCTTGGCCTGGTTATATGCGGCCAGGGCGGCATTACGCTCGCCCACAGTGGCAAGACGCTCCTTATACAGGGCCTCGATGCGTTCATACTCGGTCTTGGCGGCATCTAATGCGGCTCGTGCGGCGGCATTGGCATCTCCACCGCTCACATTTCGTGCGTCAATCGTGGCGACCAGACTACCGGCAGAGAGAGCCTTACCGGCCTCTATGCCCTGTGCGAGACGCACAATCCCGGCTGTTGGAGCCGACACTACCGCGTCGGACGTGCTTGCAGTCAACACTACGCCGGCAGCACGGACCGTGGTGGCAAAATCACCACTGGCAACACTGTCGATTACCACGCCGAACTGGTCGGCGACTTCCTTGTGCAATACTATTTCTCCGTGTTCATCGTGTTTCTCGGCGGCTTCGCCTTCATGGTCATGACCATCACCCCGGTGCTGACCGCCGCACGACGAAAGCACGGCTATCAAGGGCAGTATGATATATTTATGCATAATATTAAAAGTTTCTCACGCAAAGTTACGCATTATTACCCAAACCGACTTGCACCTTTACGTTAGAAATTTGCAACATTCCGTAAAAAGCAAGATAAAAAAACTCGATGATATTGCATTAATCGCAATTCATCGAGTTTTATAATTAGCGTATTTATTCCTACTTTATACCCTCGAGCTGGGCGAGGGCGCGGGTGGCGAGGGCGGTTTTCTTGGCAGTGTGTTCTTTTACCATCGCCACGAAGGGGTCGGCGTCGTAGCTGCCTCGCACGCTGGTGAAGTCGTCGTCGGCACTGGCTGCCGGGTCGTCAATCCCGAAGCCGGTGCGCGACTTGAGGCTGTATTCCTTGCGGGCATCCTCGAGGAGCATGTCGTTGAGCGAAGTCACGCTCTCGAGCCAGCGACCGATAATCTTGCGCACGTCGTCGGCTGTAATGTCCTCGACAGGCTTGCCGTACCACGACTCCATGATGTCGGCAACCCATGTCCACTCCATGTCGTAATACTGCGCGTGAAGGTCGTGCCAACGCTGTTCGAGTTGGTCGATAGACTCGATGTCGCCGGCGGTAATGGCGTCGCAGATGGCGTCGACCTCGCTCTTGGGAGCGAAGAGGCCGCACACGTCGACCCACTGCCCTGCCCCGGCAGCGGCTGTCGGCTTAAGTCGGCGGCTCAGGTCGTCCTCGTCGACAACAGGCGTCAGTCCGAGACGGCTGATAACAGTATTACCCATAAACTTATCGAGGGCCATACCGTAGAGTTTGCGACCCTTGCGCAGGGCGTGGGCCTCGATGGTCATGGTCTGGAACGAGAAGCGCTCGGCTGTGAGGCCGGCGGTGCGCTCGAGCTGGTCGAGCAGCTCTATGCCGCCGAGCATCTTGCCCGCAGTATAGGGGCTGAGTAGGTTGAAGTTGATGCTGTCGAGCAGGTGGCCGCTCTTGCGCTTGTCGCGGCGAGGCCACTTCTGAGCATCGCGAATCGTGCCCACGCTGCGTATATTGATACCAGGCACCAGGAAAGACTCGCCTCGGTTCTCAATCAGGTATGAGAACGGCAGGCGCGAACTGTCGGGGTGATTGACATGGCGCCCCATCACGAGCGAGAAGGCGCCAATCTTTGCCGGCCACAATATATATGAGTCGCTCGTGGTCTTAGAGCCACGCTCTACCACGCCGCCTGGTGCAGGACGAAATCCACGCCCCGGCAGGCGTCCATGCAGACCTGAAGTTCTTTCACATCCCCTTTTACAAATTCATAATTGCTACTTTCGATAAACAAGTCAACATTCTCTTGTTTTCCCGTGGAAAGGTCGTCCAAGCATCTAACTCGATGCCCCATGCGCAAAATTGCCTCGCAGAGGTTCGAGCCGATAAATCCCGCCCCTCCCGTGACCAAAAACATGCTGTCTTTGGGAAAAACGCAATTCTCATAACCCATATTTTTCATCTCCAACAATTACAATCTCTGGCAATCACAATCTCCAATAATAATACCCGGCTGATTCATATTCCTTCTTATTAAACAATCCCTTCACGTCCAGAAGAACCTTCCTGCCCTCGCCAAACAACCGATCCACGTCCTTCATTTTCAAAGCGACAAATTCCTCATGCGCCACGGCCAAAACCACCGCGTCCATGTTTTTGATTTCATCCATCCTCAGAAAACTTATCCCGTATAACTGTTCTGCTTCTTTTTCATCCGCCCTCGGGTCGGCCACGCTCGGAGTGATTCCATACTCCTTTAACTCCCTCACGATGTCAATGACTTTCGTGTTTCTCGTGTCCGGACAGTTCTCCTTAAATGTGAAACCCAAGATAGCCACCCTTGCATTTTTTACGTTTTTATCCGCCGCGATTAGTGACTTGACACAATTCTCCGCCACATATTTTCCCATGTCGTCGTTAATCCGCCGTCCTGCCAAAATGATTTGGCTATGGTACCCCAACATTTCCGCCTTATAGGTAAGATAATACGGGTCAACACCAATACAATGCCCCCCGACCAGACCCGGATAAAAATTCAGGAAATTCCACTTCGTTCCCGCCGCTTCCAGCACGGCTCTGGTATCGATTCCCATTTTGTTGAAGATAATGGACAACTCGTTCATAAAGGCAATATTGATATCACGCTGTGAGTTTTCGATTACCTTGGCGGCCTCGGCGACCTTGATATTCTCTGCCCTATGCACTCCGGCCTCGACCACAAGCTCATATACCTTTGCCACGCATTCCAGCGTCTCCTCATCCATGCCCGACACGATTTTCTTTATCGTCTCCAGCCTATGTACCTTGTCACCCGGATTGATACGTTCCGGGCTATACCCGACTTTAAAGTCCACCCCGCATTTCAACCCGCTTTTATGCTCCAATATCGGAATGCAGATATCCTCCGTCACTCCCGGATATACCGTGGACTCAAACACAACGACGCTTCCCCTCGAAAGATTTCGCCCCAATATCTCCGACGCGCTTCGAACCGGTGACAAATCCGGTGTATGATCCTCATTGACCGGGGTTGGTACCGCCACGATGTGGAACTTCGCCGCTTTAAGCCTCGTCTCGTCCGTCGTAAACTCGACCCTGCTGCTTTTTATGACCTCGTCACCCACCTCGCTTGTCGGGTCAACGCCGGATTTGTACAACTCAACTTTCTGTTCGTTTAAATCAAATCCGATTACACGGACTTTTTTGGCAAATGCCACCGCAATCGGCATTCCCACGTAACCAAGCCCGATTACGGACAGTGATTCCCTTTTATTTAGAATGTTTTCATATAATTCCGTCTCCATGTTTGTCTCCTCAAAATCATCCGCCGACCTTCTTGTTTTCCATAAAGGACTCAAGATTTTACACCAACATCAGACAAATATTCCAGCCATCCCTTTGTCGGGATAAAATGGAACGTATCCTCGCCTCTTATCCGCGCGATCTCCTTGTCATACCGCCCCTCATTGCTCCGCATGCAAAATGTACTTTGCCCCTGATGCTTAACCGCATGAACCAACACCGGAAACCTTTTCCACTCAAATCCCATCAGCTTCACGACAAAGAGGTCGAACACGACGGCACTCTCCGAAAATAAAATCCCGCCCACCTTTTTATAAGACGGCTCCAGAGGACCCTCGCACTCCCCGCATACCACCATGTCTCCAAAATGCAATATTTTACGTTGTTTGTTCTTGCGCGTCTCCCCGTCCTTACTGGCAAAACGAACAATATAATTGACATCCAAAATGGTTCTCCAAATCGTGTCATTGCCATGCCACATGCCGAACTTCTTCCTGCCAGGCTCATACTTGTCCAGCTTTCTTCCAATCCTCCTGCTAAACTCATTGGCCATACGGGCGATTGTCTGATAGTTTTTCTTTACCGCATAATTTTTAACATCGTTTCCCGTACTGTTGAGCCATTTCAACACATTATGGCCATTCGCGTATTCATCGCCGCCCTTCCCCTTCGCCCCCTTCTGGTGATGCGGCAAATATTCTTTCCGCGCGTTAATGCCAATCATATTTTTCAATGCACCGGTATACCCGGCAATCCGGTGGGTTTTCGGCTTTACGATATTCACCACCACGTCCGCGTCCAACACGGCATCGCTGATTTTATACTCATTATGATTCCTTCCATGGTGCACGCATGTATCACGCCCCGCGTAGCTTGTCACGCGAAAGCCATGTGCTCTCGCCGTCGTTGCAAAAAAAGACTCCCTCTGTAAGTCAACGGTCTTACTTCCAAACTCCAATGTCTCGCGTTCCTTCTGGATTATCTTGCCCGCTTTTTTCGTATACGTCACTTCTCTTAAATCTGCCACTTGTACGGCAAGAGTATCCGTCGCCTTTCCCCGCAGATAACTTATCAACTCGCGATAGCCCGTATTTTGTAAGAGCAATTCAAAATCACATCCCTGAATCGGGGCATCCGCCACAATAATCTTTCCATTTCCTTTCAAAGAGATATACACATAGTCAAAAAGGCACCTCACGACTGACGGGTGCGTAACCAGACAATCCATTCCCTTTTCAGAATCCGCTTCTGCCGGGTTGTGATGATTTACCAGATTTGGCTTCAACAATACCGTCTGCCCCGGTTGAATATATTTACCCAGAGGATTCCAGGTCGCTTTTCCTATATTTTGACCGTCTAATTGGAGGGAAACAAATATGCTTCGAACCGCCTCATAAACTTTATTCTCTTCCTTTGCCCGGGCCGCCATAAGCAAGTCGTCATACGGATATTCCGGATACCGCTCATGCGGCGGATAAGGGGAAGTTTTCGGATACTCCAACCCGGCATCATAGTAAAAATAACTGTTCATGCTACCTCCGTGTCCGTCATCTCAAACCAGACGGCAATTTAATCCACTCGCGCAACGTCTCATCCCAAGCTTCGCGGCAACTCAATCCACTCGCCAAGCGTTTCATCCCATTCTTCGGGATTAAACTCCTCCATGCCGCCCCCGGGGAAAAATGTCATCTCCCCGAAGTATACCTGACCCTGGATTTCATAAAAATCAACCCTGACAAAGGGAATTCCCCCGCTGAGCTCTTCTGCCAGCTTTATCATTAATTCCAAATTTTCAGGCTTGTCAATTTTTTTCATACTGGCCGGATAGTGCCGTTCAAAGTTTTGTTTTTCCCAATTCAAATCAAAAAACGTAACCTTTAACCCGCCCGGCTCGAACCGTTCCGTACAAGTAAATATCATTTTCGGTTTCCCGTTGAAGCACAAAAACTTGTAGTCCGTCATGTTTTCCGGTTCTTCCATATATGGCTCCGCTATGATTTTTTTCTGCGCGTTTTTATAAGGCCATTCCCGCCCCATCCAAAAATAATTAATGCCAAGCGCGGCATCCAGCTTCCTCTTCGCCCGCCCATAATCCAGCTTGCCTTTATCGTCAATCAAAACCGTGCTCCCGGAATCATGGGTACATTTCAGCACAAATCGTTCCGGCAATCTCGAGAAATCGATATCATCGAACCAATCCCACGCCCCCAATAAAGGAATCACGTATTCTTCCCCTATTTTATCCGCAACATATTGCTTGGCGGCTAGCTTGTCCACCATCACCGTATAACTCGGATTATGGTCATGTAATTTTAACCATTGCAGCTTTGCATTGAAGGTTCGGGGTCGTTCGAAATCCAACGCATATCCCGTCCGCGCCTTAAACCTGGGAGCCAGATATTCCTTGTCATCATACAACGCGTGATACCTCGCCTTTGTTTTTGCATCTGCCTTGTCCACGCTCTCCAAAACCTGCGCCATGACAGCGGAGTCAATCAGAAAAACGTCTTTCACGCCGTTTGCTTGTAACTGTGAAAGGATGGCATCACGATATCGGATTCCTACCGCCAGAAACACCTTGACCGCGTCTTTATTTTCATACAGATATTGCAGTTCCCTCACCTTGACGTCATCTCGTATCACGGTTTCAGGCTCAACATAATTGTCACAATAAAAATCAATTCGAATGCCTGCCGCCTTGGCCAGGTCATACGCCAGACCCTTACCGATTTTTCCCGCCCCGAAAATACATACCATGCCCTGCCAATCCTTACAAAAATCTTCCAATTCTGAATAGTTTACCATTCACTTATCACCCTCCCATAGAACTTTAAGTACTGTTCATATATTTTTTTATCCGGGGCAAATCGTTCAGTCACGGAAACAGCGTTAGTTTCCATCTTTTGTCTCTCTTCCAAACTTAGATCCAATGCTTCACAAACTCCTTGTAAAAATGATTCCGCATTGTCTCTTTCACATAAAAATCTGCTTATTCCGTTTTCTATAAGTTGCTCATAACTGGCATCCTTTGTCGCAACTACGATTTTCCCCATTGCCATTGCTTCAATACATGCGTTCGATAAATTTTCTATCTGAGAGGGCAACACACGCAGTTCTGCATTCTGCACGAAAGGATAAAGTTATTCCACACCGCATCAAACATTTCCTCGCTGTTTCCAGCTAAAACAATATATAAATCCGGATATTCTTGTAATAAACGCTCTGCCAATCCTGCAACTATGTGCGTCCCCTTCAAATACTTCAAGCTCCCATGATGTAGAACATATCGCTTCCCTCTTATCATGTCGTCATAACATTGATAGTCCCATTTCAATCCATCCAGTACAAATGGACTTTCTAACACTATCGCCGACACTCCAAACTGTTCCTTTATAACGCTCTTCAAGAAAACGCTTGGGACTACCACATATTTTGTTTTCTTTAACACATAATCAGGCAACCATTCATTCAGCAACAGCGGATTTCGATTATATTCTAACCGCGCCTTTGGCAGGTTCGCCCCCCTACCCATATTGGACCCCCCGAGACCCTTATACAATAAGGTATCCTTTTATCTACAAAAAAGGCAAGTCCCCCCAAATTACAATAATGAATAAAATCTATTTTTTCTTTCTTGTTGATATAAGTAACCTCCAAAACAATTTCATCATCAAAAACTAACTCCTCCTCTTTTACTGAAGACAATATAATCGTTACTTTATGCCCTTCTTTTACAAATATTCTCGCCATGTTAGCTGTAAAACTTGCTAACCCTCCCGATGAGTGATTTAATGTAGCCAGTTCTGTAGTCACAAAAACAATATGCATCGTACTATCCCACTCCCATTTTATTCTGCATAGCTAATAACTTTTTGTTTTCACCGATTGAATCTAGCCATTCCGTCATATTCCTTATTATGTTTTGGATAACATTTGAATTCAGGTCCATTTCGAAACGTATCATCTATATAGCCTATATCCTGCGGGATAAATCCATTTTTCCATACTGAATACATAAAGGACAACTGATCTCTTCTTGAATTATTCAACACTTCCTCCCACCACGTTTCCATAACCTGAATACACGCTTTATTATTATGCTCCCGAACCATGACCCCATTTTCCGTAAATCCAAACTGATACGGGAACCCTTCTTTAACATATCTTTGATATTGTTCTTTTATTCGTTCCACTCCCATTTTTTCCCCATATCCTTTTTTAACACAAAGCGCAGACGCATGTTCATAGCTATCTTTTGCGTATGTCGCACCATAAGATGCAATCCCTATTTTCCCCGTTCTTTTTATTAGATGTGCTACCTTGGTTTGAATTTGAATGCTGCCATCCACATATATAGAATATTCATATTGCGGAAAAAACATAGTCGGATGCATCTTACAAAATCTATTAACACGCGTAAAATCTTTTAAGTTCGCAGGTACCTTATCGGATATGTCAATCCATTGATAAACACCTAATTTCTTAGGTTTTTCAAAACTCAAAATATAATAATCACATCTCAAATCTTGTACTAACGGCTGGCGCAAATCATCATAGTCTCCTATGATACACGTATACACGGCAACCCTTAAATTCTCATCAATTTTTTTATTATACTCACCTAGTTTATTATTTTCCCCCCATGCTTTTGGAATTTTGATTTCTAAACATTTTTCTATCATCTCCTCAGTCCCTAACCAAGCATTATTTAGCAACATATTATCAATCATCATACTATTCAACTGTTTTGATATTTGTTCATAATAATTCTCACTCGTAGAGATAACACAGAATAATTCTTTTCCATACTCAATTAATTCTTGTGGAGACACGCATTTTATTCCGTCAACAATTTCCTTTCCCCACATTTCAGGGTCATTATCAGAAAAACATGTTATCTCTCTTCCTCCCCATTCTCTGACAAAATCATACCCCCATCTTTCAGCTTTTTTTCCTATTCCAAACAAACAAACGTATTTATATTCCTTTACTTTTTTGCAAAAAACTTGAAATTCCTCTAACACAGTCATCTTACCCGCAATACTCCTTTTAATTTGTTATATGAAATCAAATCTTCCATAATCCAACGTCTCACCCGCGTATAAGCGTCTGGAATGTTCAAACTTATTATATTTATAAATGTCAATAAATTTGTCCCCACACAGTCTACCAAGTTCTTGTATCCTATCTTGATATAAGAGATTTCCAATTTCATTTTTTTGTGATTCACAGTTGATGAAATAAAATTCTTTCCCATATGCATACCGATAATATCTGTCTGTCTTGGTAATTATTCCCCTGCACTGATACATCTCATCCTTGTTCAGCCTTCCTGACAACGTATCACGCACCGAAAGTTCACTATATGCGTCCAGATTTTCTATACACACATACTCTTGCGTCAAGGATTCCCAATCTTCCTCATTGTTTATTATCTTTTTTATCAAATCAGGGAATCTAACCATGCTAAACATGTTCTTTACCGTTTCACTCTGCCCACACCTTTCATTTACAGACAACATTACGTGTATCTTCCTTTCATTCATAGGCGAATTTCCAATTCTTCCATGATCGCTCATATAGATTTCAACGGCATTTTCATGATAAAACTTTTCATAAAATTCCAACTGACAATCTATATATTTCCCCGCAATGGCCGCCTGCCTCTGGCATACTTCATCTCTCCAATCACGTTCCGTGGAGCCAAACCAATAAAAAGTATCTCCTTCCCCACAGATAAATGGTTCATGCGTCTCTCTCAATGTATGTATTAAAACACACATAGGTTTCTCATTTTGACATAAAACATCCAACGCATCCCACTGTTTCTGCATACTGCCAGAATATTTGTTTTCAAAATAATGAACATAGGACATCAACGGATCGTCAAATAATTTCGCAAATTTGGGCATCCCGCAATATACGAAACCATATCCTTTTTCATGCAAAACTTTTAACAATTTTGCATCTTCCTTTGTGATACACTCTTTTAAAAACAATTTACCCTCGATAGGATAATCACCAAACAAAATCGTTTTCGTAATCTCCGTAGTCCAAGGCATCACAGTATATGCTTTCTCGAAATTCACCCCTTCTTCCATTTTTCTCTTCAAAAAAGGAAATTGTGGAATATCATAATACGATAACGCATCCACCCAATTTATAATAACATCCCTTTTCCCCCGCCTCCTAATGCATTCTTTTACTTCTTCCAAAAACATATTTATATCCTTCTTCAGTCTTTCGTACTTCTGACAATCCGGATATTGATTTCCCACATAAACATCCATATACTTATAAGCATTTATAAAATCTTTCAGCAATAGACACTCCTTGATTAACTCTTTCAAAAACCGCCCTTTTTCCTCGCCTTCGGACTTCAGGTATGCTTGTCTCGTCATAAACAGCTTTTCATAATCCGCATAATGGTCATCCATATACCCTTCCATATAGCCATACAAATCCACCACTTGTCCCGGATATCCCAAAACATTCAAATTTTCAATAAATGTCTGCCTATATTTACACGATCCTATGATTATATATTCCAAATTCCACTCTTTAACGCTCTCTATCGACCTCACTGCCGTATTATTCACCATTTCTTTGTACTTATAGGTGCGAATCGTCTTGTCAAAGCAAGCCTCTATTTTTAAATGCGTCGTATGTCTGGAAATAAAATATAATAATCCATCTGCCTCTATTCCGACACCATACAGCCCAACTTTATCACCAGCTTTTGAACGCTCTTCCAGTTCCCGAATTACTTGAACCGCTTTATCACTTGACACATGTTTGATTATCTTATGCTTTAATAGTATCTTATCTAACTCTTGATTAATATCCACTTCAACCCACGACCTTACCTAATAATATTGCAGGATTATATATATACTTCTGCTTAATCCACAAAATTTTCTCTTCTGGCACTCCTAATTCTATTAAATCTCTTTTCGCACTTTTAACGGCTACTTCCCTTAATATTGCTATAACCACATAATCAAATTCATGCTTCACGATTTCTTTTGGATTACAAACGTCCAATGTGCTTTTTAAATTTTTATAATTCTGATCAGCCCAACAAACAATATTCGCCCCTTCTACACTGCGAATATATTTTTCCAAATGAATACCCGCCGCCCCCGCGCCATACACCACAAGCCTATCCTTGACTTCTAAGCCGCCAAACTGTGTCAAGAACTCGCCCTTGCTTAAATCATCAAAAACATATGGTGTCTTATAAATCAACCAATACATCACATAATATTCTATTTGCTTATCGTCTCGTGAACAAATCTTCGTCCCTTTGAATCTTGAAAAAAAATCCGGATAATATTCTAATAAATTCGACACCTCTTCTACTCGACATTCTCTCTTCAAGGAGTCATTTCTTACCCTATAATGATAGTAACAGTCATATGATATATATACGTTCCTAGATTCTGCTATACACGGCAAAGAAACCATTGTATCATCTTGTATTTCATTCATTATTCCTTCCATCATTTGATATTTCATAACACTATCTTTTAAAAACAGCTTTGAATACAAATATGGTGTTATCCCATGCTCAAAAAAAACTCCGGCATAGAGAAGCCTGGATTCCACCTTCTCAATAAATTCTTCTCCTTTATAGCATCCTTCCGAAAGATATGCCGTCCTTTTCTTTTCAATCCCCTCCCATGAGTCAATAACTCCCGACTCTACAACATCTACTTCATATATGTGGGCATACTCAATAAGCTTCTCATACATCTCTGGTTCTATCCAATCATCCCCATCGACATATCCCACATATTTCCCGGTTGCTACTCTCATTCCAGCCTTTCTTGCAGAATCCGGCCCCCCGTTCTTTTTATGAATCACTTTAATTCTTCTATCCGCTTTTGCATGTCTATCACATATCTGCGGACACATGTCATCCGATCCATCATCAATTAAAATAATTTCCAGTTTTTTATAGGTTTGATTCCGTATGCTTTGGATGCATTGTTCCAAATATTTTTCCACCCTATAAATAGGCACGATAACGCTAATCAAATCTTCCATCTCATTCTGCAACTCCTCACAGTCTCAAATAGCGCATTTCATTTCCAACTTTCATAACTCTCAAACACATCCACCACTCGTTGACGCATATCAATCGTAAACTGATTTGTCAATCGAAACCTTTCCGTCTTCTCTATGCATTCGTGGCTATATGGTGAAATACTTATGATATGAATCTTCCGTTCTTTTCTCTGATAGCTTTCACAAATGGCTTTTACACATTTTTCAAAAATGACATTGTCAAACGGCAAGAAGAAGTAAAACCAATTATATCCGTCGAGCTGCTTCATCAGATTTCCTGCATCCCCGTATAACAGTTCCACTTTATTTTCCAACCCTAATCTTTCCATGTTTTCCTTTAACACATCATAAATCTTAGGTTCATACTCTACCCCGCCAACATGCTTAAATCCATAGTCCAGAAAAGAAACCAACGCTCCGCCTTTTCCACAGCCATAATCAAAAATGGCATCCTCTTCTTGGGGAATGCAGTGGCAACGATCTAGAATAGGAAATATTTCTTTCTGCGTAGTGCATCCATACCCCTCGCCATGTTCCCCTGCCACTTCCAAAAACTCATGTTTAATACGAGTCACAAAGTTACATCCGTACTTCCATTCTAACCATTCCAAAAATTGAATGTCCCTTTTTCCTTCCTTCCGTTTCCTGAATATATCCACATTTTCATCATTTGCTCCGTAAATATCTGCCCTATATATCGCCTCGTAAAAATCGAAGTACGTCGCCCCTTTTACATATCCTTTACGCTCCAACAAGCCTGCCAATTCCTCTGTCATTGGCTCCGTGACCCAGATAACGGCGTCATTTACATCCTTAAATCTAAACTCCAACACGCTCGGCCGAAAAACTTCAAAATCATATGCCCTCCCCCTACTCATATCCGTTGATACAAGATAATCAATCTTGATACTATGATAATATTGAGCATACCACTTGATAAAACGTCCCGTGTAGCTTTCATAACCATATAGCAGAACTCTCTTATGCATGGCTTGTAGCATAATATCATCCAAAACATTCCGAAATTCATCTAATATTGATAGCATAATCTCCCTTTCTCAAACAAGCAAACGCTCTTTTATTGCATCTTCCAGGCACTCAAACATACTGCCACATCAATTTTCCCACTTCTGCTATTCCATACTCAATATCTTCCATGCTTTCTTTTACAAAGTTAAACCGCATGCCGGTACACTTCTCCGGCTCCACGACACAAAATCCATTCCCCGGCGTAATCGGTATATGAAGCCGCGCGGCTGACTCCTTGCAAAATTCAGTGACATCCGTTCCTTCCGGCATCGTCACCCAGATATACATGCCGCCATCCGGGAAAGTATGTTTCACGCATTCTGGAAAATACTCATCCATGCACCTTTCCATAAGGGACAATTTCTTCCCATATACATCACAAATTTTTTGAATCTGCCCATACATGTCATTTTCCTCGAACATTCTCCATAATGCATACTGTATAATACTTGTAACTCCATTGGTACTAACCGCCTTAATGGGAATAATTCGTTTTATAAACTCTCTATCTGCAACCATAAAGCCTACCCGCATCGCAGGTGCCATCCATTTTGACACAGATCCAACATAAACAACCGCTCCTTCTATATCAAATTCCTTTATATTCGGCACCCTCTTGCCACAATAACGCAACTCACCATAAGTATTATCTTCCACTATTAACGTTTGATATTTTAAAGCCAACTCGTACACCGCTTTTCGCTTTGGAACAGACATAGTAACGCCAGAGGGATTTCCAAAATTGGGAATCGTATAAAACAATTTTGCCCCCCGCTTCATCGCACACTCTAATTCATCCAGATTTACCCCATCCTCTTCCAGATGAACCCCTATAATTTCTATACCTAAAACTTGAAATGCTTTAATCGCATTTATATAAGATGGAACCTCTACTATTACTTTATCTCCAGCTGTCACCATCGCCGATGCTACTAGAAAAATAGCCTCCGTGGCACCATATGTCACTATCAAATCATCCTCTTGTTTTACAACATCCCCTCTTTGGTTGGTAAATTCTATGAATGATTCTCTCAATGGCATATATCCTGCATGTGCCCCGTATTGAAAAAGATCCTTTCCCGCTTCCTCCATCGCCAAGTTCATATATTTCTTGATAAATTCATCTTGAAACACTTCCGTCGAAGGGTGTCCGCTCGCGAAATTAATCAACTTGTCCCCCGGTTTTAAGTTCTCCTTTGCCAGATTGAACATTTCGCCCATAGCTGCTTTTTTTGCTGTCAATACTTCCTGCCTAAACTGGTATTCCATGCCCATTACTCCTAATTATCTTTTTCAACATTTCATCTCATACGCTATCGGCTCTGCAATCTGCCTTCCTGCCGGGATATTTTGCATATGATTATTGGGACCACCACAATAGTCACAAGCTTCTAACCAAGAACACTCTCGAAGTTTTTTCAATCTTTCTTCCAATTCCTTCTCTGTTCCACTCCAATGTAGCAAGTCTACATAATCCTCTTTTATATCTGGCATTACTTTCAAATTTATCGCATGAGCCGCCCTTGGACACCTATGCAAATTTCCATTTAAAAATGTAAAACCATTTCGCTCAAAACACTCTGAAAAAATCGCTTTTTTCTTCTCCAATGAATAACCGCGAAATTCCACCCCGCCGGCATCCTGCCATGCATCATATTTCCTGACAAAATACTTGATACGATATTCATCAAACACCTTGGTCACTTTTTCAATCTTTTTCTCATTTATTCCGTAATTTGATATATGCACTTTCACCTTGCTTTTTTGAAGTGCTTTCATAATCCTATCATTAGGCACTATCGTTCCATTAGTGTAAACAGAAATGCTTTGAATTTTGTCACTATCATGATACCATTCAATCACATCCCCCATGTCTGCATTGAGAAAAGGCTCCCCGCCCAATATTCTCAATTCCGCAATGGAATCTACAATTGCCAGCAAATGGTCAAAAGCAGACTTATACTTGGAAAGCTCTATATTTTGCGGGTGCTGATAATACTGAATCAAGTGGGAGCAATCCTTGCATTTTAAGGAACATTTCTCAGTGACAACATATTGTATCCTATTAAAAACCAATTTCTCATCTGCTTGGCTTTGCACCACATCCATGTAGTGTTGTCTATTGTCATACATTTCCAATGCGCGGTTTGACAATTGTTCTTTTGGGAGTTCTATCTTTAACATTTCCGTCATATCAAACAAGTTTTCACAGCCCATTTTTTCAAGCGAGAATTTTATTTCACCGAAAAAATCGGCCGATGCTATGATGACATTTGCCTTTTTCATCTCCTTTAACACTTCTGGTCCAATTACATTAATGCCTAAATACTCTTCCCGATATTTTGACCTATCGCAATAATAATCCGGTTTATATCCCATCTGCTTTAATGCCACATATGCCAATTCCCCATACACGCTTGCGCCATATACAATGATGGGTTCTTCTTTGATACGCGTCTTTTGACTAAAAGCAACTGTACTACTCATCATCCATCCCTCTGTTTTTCGCCATCTCCACGCCCGCGAAGATGGCATCCATCATGCTTTCCTCGTTTGCCCGGCCTTCCCCCGCCTTTCCAAAGGCGGTTCCATGGTCTACCGAGGTTCTTACAATCGGCAGTCCTATCGTACAATTAATTCCACTCACCGATTTATATTTATCTTCCCGTAAGTCAAACTGAAAACCATTTAACTTCAACGGAATGTGCCCCTGGTCATGATACATCGCCACCACGATGTCATATTGCCCGGCCTGGCATTTTACAAACACGGTGTCAGGCGGCTCCGGACCGTCAACCTGGATTCCGTCCGTCCTTGCCAACTCTATTGCCGGCATGATTTCTCTTGCTTCTTCATTTCCAAAAAGTCCATCCTCCGAACTATGCGGGTTCAATCCCGCGACCACGATTTTGGGATTGGCGCACCCCAGTTCCCTCATCCCTCGATCCGCCAACCGAATCACTTCATATACCCTGTCCCTTTTGACTCTTTCACAAGCTTCTCTCAACGAACAATGTGTTGATACATGAATCACACGGAGGTGTCTGCTGGCCAATAACATGGCAAACTTTTCCGTGTTCGTATATTTTGCAAAGATTTCCGTATGCCCGTCATAAGGAATCCCTGCCATCCGCAAAGATTTCTTGTTGACGGGCGCAGTCACGACAGCCTTTACCTCACCGGACATCGCCATGTCAATCGCTTTCACCACGTATTCGAAAGATGCCTTCCCGCATGCCGCGCTATTCTTTTTATATTCCCAACCACCTTGTTCTAGCAATTTAAAATCCATAAAATCGATTCTGCCAAACTTCCCTTCCGCCTCGGCCGCTTTCCGAATTTCATGCAATTCTAACGGCAATTTACAGAATTCCAGAGCGTCTTCCAATGCCGCCCGATCCCCCAGAACAATCGGTATGCAATTTTGATATACCCGTACATGCCGCAGCGCCTTCACTATAATCTCCGCGCCTACCCCGGCCGGGTCTCCCATCGTGATGGCGATTCGCATTCTTTGTCTCATAAGCCGCTCCCATTCATGATTTTTTCGCAAATCTCCGTGGTAGAAATGCCCTTTGTATACGGAACATATACAACGTCCACATTTATTTCCGCCAGCACCTTTTCAAAATGCTTCCACCGTTCCGTCCCTTTCCAGTCATCCCCGATGAAAATCACGTCAAAATGGTACATCTCCCACAATTTTAATTTATCTCGAAAACGATTAATTTCCACCCGGTCAACACCCTTGATGGATTCTATGATTCTCTTGCGATCATTTTCCTCAATGATTGGTTTATGATGCTTGTAGGATTCCACCACGTCATCCCCATGCACTCCCACAATCAAATACTCACAATGAGCTTTTGCCGTTTGAATCATATTCAAATGCCCAATATGAAACAAATCATACACGCCATCGGTATATCCAATTTTATATCTCTTTGCATCCAATTCGTCTCACTCCTTAGGCATTTACTACAATCCCTGCATTTACGCAAAACGCGCTATAGCGAACGCTTTCAATCCATATATCACAATTTTAATGTAGAAATAGGGTGTACTTTCCGCTTCTCTACTGGCGGCAATTCCATATAATTTCCATATTTCACTCGTAAATATCCATCGTAATCCTTGGCTCCGGGAAGCATCAAATCATCAAACGGATATCCCTTCAACTGGGTATACCATCTTCTCTCATACCCAAATACGCCCTTCGGGGTTGGAAACGTGAGGATACGAACCAAGCGTGTTTTCTTTTTTTGCCCGGCATCAATGAATCGCTGGTAACTTTTTACAATTATCCTCATGGGAATTAACTTCATAATTCTATAGACTGATTTTACCCAATTGTTTTCCTCAGATCGAGCTCCCACCTCTGACCAGAATAACTTCCGATACACAAAGCAGCGAAAGAAATGAATCCGCCTTGCCAGCCATCCGTCGGGAACATTGTCAAATGGCATCAAGTCTATGGAAATGCCCTGCTCATATGGCATGAACTCTTGCTGAAGCCTTATAAACGCGGTTCCTTTTTTACGAAGCTTGCCATATCCCCAACGATACCCTTTCGTATCACGCAAATCCTGCATATAATACTTTTCATGGTTCAATTCCGTTTTGCACGCCTCACGAAATTTTTCATATTCCGCTCTCAAAAAACCGATATCCGCGTCATCATCCCATGGTATATATCCCTTATGCCGGATTGCCCCCAGCATGGTGCCGCCTACCATGTTAAAATGAATTTTGCATTTTTTACAGATTCGACACACCTCTCGAATCAATTCTCTTTGAATTTCTTGCACCTGCTTTAATTCTTCATCCGTCAACTCATACTGTTGTTCCATCTATTTTCCAAGGACTCCTCATCTTTTTAATCTTCATCCCCTTATAGGCAACTTCTTTTTTTCCTAAATACCTTCACTTTTTTTACCAGCCGCCAGCTCTTTCCTGACATCTACGCAATTTTATAAGTACACTTCCGGCTCGTTTAGTATCACGTCCGTTATCCCTTGGCTTTGCAACGCCTCCAAATCCAGCCGCGTCCCGGTCGGCTTCTCCGGGTACAAGTGACCCGAAAGCCACGCCCTCACCGGGTATCCTGCCACCCGCTCCATCGGCAAATCCATCCCTTTCCAGAATGGGTGCAACGCGTCCGCGCCGACTCCTTTTGCCTTGTACAAGCAATCCGAAACCCTGCCGTCCAAGATTCCCACGTCCGCCCTCGCGTCAAGTTCTTTGATGCGCTCCATCGACTTTGCCCAAAAGCTGGAATATACAATCGCGTCCCCCACTCCTTTTGCCGCCGCCATGTCCAGTATCTTTTCTTCCATTCCCGGATAGGGGTACACGCTGTTTTTCAACTCGATGTTCAGCTTCATGCCCGACCCAAGTCTTGGTTTCAACAAATCAAACACCTCGTCCATTGTCGGGATTTTCTGCGCGTTATGTTCTCCCGCGTAAATGTGAAGCTTTCGAAGCTCTTTCAGTGTAAAATCCCTGACAAAACCCATGCCTTCCGTCGTCCTGTCGACCCGTTCGTCATGGACGACCACCAACTCGCCGTCCTTCGTCAACTGAATATCCAGCTCAATTCCCGCAAGTTCTCTTAACCCTATCGCCTTTTCAAATGCCAGCAGCGTGTTTTCGGGATATCGCTGGCTGCACCCCCTGTGCGCCCATATCTTCATGCTTTCGTCCCCTTCCCTTGAAAATTCCCTCTTGGAAGATGCCGTTCCAGGCTTTGGCTCATTCAAAAAGCCCCTTCCTTTGTTCCCCTTCAAGAAACTTTTCCATGATTTCCGCCATCGCGATGGACTCCGCCCGCGTCAGCTTGAACTCGTTCTTGGGATTCCCGTTAATCCGATTCAGCCAGTCGCCGATCTCGTAGCGCAAGCCCTCGCCCAAAAACCGTTCCGAATACTTCTCGACTTTCGACGCGTCCTCGAAATGCACTTCGAAGTACGTCGTCTTCCACCACGGGGCCTCCACCACGATGTATCCTTCCGTCCCGCCGATCAAAAGCCGTCCCTCGCTTTTGACCCCCAGGCCGCAGGTCACCGTTGCCAGGCCCTTGCCGCATTTCAGATTGGCCTTTGTAAAAATGTCCAGCCCTTGCTGGTTGTAAATGCTTTCAAACTCTATTTTTTCATACTCTTTTCCAAAAAGCTTGATAATCGGAAGCAGGCAATAACTGCCAAGCTCCAGGAAACTGCCGCCGTATTTTTGATCCGTGAGTTCCCTGGAATTTTCCGCCTCCAATTTCGTAAAACACGCGTCAATATACCGAATGTTTCCAATTAACCCGCTGCAGGCGATGTCTATCAACTTGTTAAATCCGGGACAATACGCGGTCTTAATCCCTTCAAATAACACAAGTTGATTTTCTCTGGCAATCTGAAACAATTCTTCCGCTTGCTTCTTTTCAAACACAAACGGCTTCTCGCACAGCACATGCTTTTGATGCAATAGGGCATCCTTTACATATTCATAATGCGTCTCATGCGGGGAAGCCACGTAAACCACGTCCGTATTTTCGTAGAGTTCCTCTCGTGTTGTATAAAAATCAATTTCATATTTTTCCGCAAATCTTTTTCCGCCGTCCAAATGGGGGTTGTACACTCCCTGCGCGCTCACCCCGCTCACGCTCTTTGACTCCATCAAAAAGCGTCCGGCGATTCTCCCGCTGCCAATGATTCCAATTCGCTGAATCTTGAAGCTCTGGTTTCTAAGCATCGTACTGGAAACACCTTTGGTCCGCTCCAAGTACACCACCTTGCAGTATTCGGACATATGGTCAAAATGTCCCACCCAGTCCGAACCAATTGCGAAAATGTCAATTTCATATTTTTTAACATCGCTGATTTTCTGGCCAACTGTTTCTTCGATGACAATTTCATCGGCAAATCCCGACTTCCTGACATTTTCAATCCTCGTCATCAGGGAGTCCACGACGTTTAATTTTCCCCTTGCCCGGTCATAACTTTCCGTCGTCACGCCGACAATCAGGTAATCGCCCAACGCCTTTGCCCGTTTCAAGAGGTTGTAATGTCCCTCATGAAACAAATCAAAGGTCCCATATGTGATAACTTTTGTCATTACTCCTTCTCCGTTGCTTTCGTCACAAAGCGATACACTTCTTCGCCACATGTTCCGTCCACGTTTGCGTTAATTCTCGCAAAAGCCGCCAACTGCTTCTCTTTGTCAAACGGATTTCCGGTGATTGTTCCATCAATAAAATCCTTTAACGAGTTAAATGCCTTTTCCATGCAACAATATTGCATCCACTGTGAATGCTCGGCAAAGCCCGGCTCATGGCGTTTCAACTCATCCACGTCAAACACGATATCGACTTCTTTGCAGTCTCCGGTTCTGGTATCCATGTCATAAACCTTGCGATAAATGCTGTCGTTGTACCAAAACGCAGAATCATGCTCCCGCCAAAGAAAATATCCCACGCCGGACAACGGATAATATCCGTTTTTCGGCCAAACTTTCGTCTTGATAGGCGATTCCCATTCTTTCGCCTCGCCGCTCTTTCTGTCGATACAGACAAATTTGTTTCCCCACAACGGCGGAAAAATCACTTGTTCCTCGTCAACCACCGGCTTGGCAAATGGCCGTTCCTTGCATTCATACCCAAACGGCCTCTGAATACAACAAAACCCGTCCACATATGCGTCGTACGTTATTGTCTCGGACGAATCCGGCTTCCAACAAGCAACGACCGTCCCCTCATACGGACACAGCCATATTTCTTTCTCCTCTGGGTAAATTCCTAGTATCCCGCCTTCCATGTCCGTATCAAACACTTCCGTCTTTAACGTGTCCGCCTCGATTTTAAAAATCTGATTTCCGTACGGACTGCCAATCCACAAGGCGTTCCCCCATGCGGCGACTCCGCCGAACCGTCTCCCGCCATCGCCATCACTAACGTAAAAATCATTTGCCCCCGTCAAGTATCGAACCTCCTGCGTCCTCATGTCAAAACGCACGATTGCCGGATATTTGTTCGGAAGAATGAATAAATAAGCGCCGACCTGCACCGTGGTGGCAAATACCCCCATTTGCTCGAGACACCGTTTCAGTTCAATCCTTTTCACCATCCATTTACCCGCCTGCCCGTCGGCCGGCGTTTCCTTCCACTCCACCTCGAGGATGTCCTGTGCATTGCCCGGACAGATATACACCTTGCCCTCGAACTCAACGGCCCTCTGATAATAACCACCGGCGGCATATTCTGACAAATCACAAGCATATTCATAGTGATAGTCATCCTTTTTCGAATAATAAAGTTTGTTCCCCTGCGTGACATACCAACGGTTTTGTCCGTCCGCGTAAAGTCCTTTGAAGATCTCGCCCCACCAGTCGTCTTCGCCAGGAAGCGTATGGATTCGATTGTTCAAAATAAACAGCGGCTTTCCAACCACCCCGAACAACGACGTGACACTCGTCCCTGAGTCCCCGATATAGGCATCACAAAGCGCTATCGTACTCTCGATATCCGGAGTCAAATCCAATATTCCAATATTTTCTTCCACGAACCGCTTTTTTAAATCATCATAAATCGGTTTGAATTCTGCTCTCATGGAATCAAAGGTAGATTCCAGCAATGGATGCGGCCGCCAGAGGAGGCACATGTCCTCCTGCCCTTTAAAGATGTCAAACACGTACCGCATCTTCTTCAAAAATGCGTTCGTATTTCCCAGCATACCGGCAATGCTCGTGTTGAAGAAATATACCTTTTTCCTGCCATTCTCCCCCACCATCTTCTCCCGCCACTCCTCGGGAATCCGGGGCGGATTCTGACATTTGTGTATCACGCTGTCAAACTTCGGCGACCCCAACGGCAAAAACATCTCATCAGGAATCCCCAAGTCAAAATATTTTCGATGCTTTTGGGACTGTATCACGATATAATCCGCATTTGCATATGCGGGACAAAGTGCTTGCGCCTCGCTCATACCGCCTGCCGTGGCATAATACGGAATGTACACAAGACAATCCGTATGTTTTTTCAAATTTTCCGAATAATAAGCCGGATGTATCGTTGTGACATGATTCGTATAATCATAGGGATTGTGAATGAATATCATATCAGGATGATGTGCTTCTAAATCAAACTTGTCATATTCCGTTATCGGCACGTAATCCGGGTACTGGTCCCTTTCATAATATGCTTGTCCCAGGCTCCCGTCCGGATTTTTGTCAAAATACGGGATGGGAATCACATAGGCATCACAGTCCGGATCCGCCTCCGCCGCCTGCCAGACACTTTCCAGCGAATCCCACATGGATGCCTTATACGGAAGAAAGACCGCTTCCTTCCTTATATTGATATCGTTTTTAATACTATTTTCCGTTTTAATAATCAATTTGTTTAAATTCTTAAATACTCTGCTTGGGTTGATATCGCCAATTTGTGCGACACTCTCGATGTCAACCTGCGATAACCTATCATAAAGCCGGAACACGGCCTCGCAATATTCCTCAAGATAAGACACGGTAATAAAGCCCTCGCCCTCCGAAGACTCAATCAGATTGCCCAGCTCGATGGCCGTCTGCTGACACCATGTCAACGCGTCCAACACGGGCTGCTGTATGTGATGTTCAAGATTTTTCCTAATTTCAACGTGGGTGTTTGACATCGCCCGCAGCAATTCCTCCGCCTGACGCTTCCCTGCTTTTCTCATAGCCGTGATTCCCTTCACCTATTTCCCATCAATAAACTATAGATAAATTTCTCAATTTCACACCGCAAACAGTACAAGTTGTTGTTCCGTCTCTTGTCTATAATGCCGCAAATACAATATATATTCCGGATTCCATTCAAGCAGAAGCTTTGGAATTTCATAAAGTGCGTTTAAATGCTTCTCTATTGATACTACCAGCCTGGGCCGTTCTTCTCTGATATGTCTCTCACATCCTTCTAGTAACGAACGCAAGCCTACTTCAGCATCCAATCGTATAATTCCCAAATCTTCCATAACCTCATCATCCAATCGGAGTGTTCTAAAATCTATCTTTTTAACAACTACATCTCTATATTCTGAAAATAAATTTGTCTCATTCTCTGAAAAACAAGAAATCTTCCCATATAGGTCACCATAACAATACAAGAAACCTTCCGTGGATTGGCGAATCCACTCGCCAACGTTCACGCAAAACTCCCCTTCTGCCATAGGAATTAAATCCCGATCCCAATATGGCACGCCCGACTCTTTCGTATAGGAAAGAAACCGTTTTTCCTGATGCAGCCACATTTCCATAATCGCATGTAGCACTTGTTTAGAACGGTAATCTCCTAATCTTCTATATAATCGCAAAAAATCGTCCCGATGCTCCTTGAGCATCGCCGCCGTTTCCACCCCGTATCCTTCTCTTTCAAATTCTTGCGAAGGTCTGCAAGCAAGTTCCTCCATTAAATGCAGAAAGTCAATATCCGTCCGATTTCCAATCAAAATTTCAGGATAACGTTTCTTTAATTCTTTCGGATTTAGCATCCAAGGCTTCTTCTCCGCAGCATGCAGCCAATTTTGTTGTTCTTCTGACATTCCTTGCCGAATCAATGTAACCAATTCTTGATAATCTTTCGCAATTGCTGCTTTCAGGACAAACAACCGCTCCTTCAGCCCAATTGTCGCATCATCAAACTGATAAATTCCGTTCAAAAACGAATACACCTGCTCCGCAGTGGTGTTCGCATCTTCTTTGAATAACCCCAAAAGAATGATTAATGCATCTTCCTGATTATGATCCATTCGTAAGGACAATGTCAAATAAGAAACCGCTTGCCTTACTTGTCCATTCTTTAAATAATACAAGGCCAGGTAATTGCACCCCTTTTGTATCCCACCAGTCAAGCGAAACGAAGCCCCGCCCTGCCAGTGCTCCAGTTTTTCAAACGCCTGCTTGTACATGCGGACGGCATCTTCCTCCAACCCAACCTGTGCCAGGTAATTGCTCATGGCAAACTCCACGTCTGGATTTAAAATCTGCGCATCCGAAAATTGCGAATAGTATTGATATGCCTTTCCTGAAAGAGTAAGACGTACCTCTGGCATCTCATCACCGGCCAACGTCAGCCAAAGAGCATACAATTCGCCTTGCCGTTCCTGCGTGAGTCCTTTCGCCCCTCCATCTAAAACATGCTCTACAGCTTGTCGCGCCTGCGTAATTTGTCCCGTCCCGGCCAAGGATTCTGCAAGATATCCCCATGCCACGTTATTCTCCGGCTCTTGTTCTACCTGCTTTTGTAGTAACGGAAGATTTCGTTTTCCTTTCTCACTGATTACCGCACTTTTATATCCCGTATGCATGATAGAAAGAGATTTTGTAGCATCCAGGGAGAGCAGTTTTCTACCACTTGTAGAATATAGTTCCTCATGAATCGGATTCTTATATCGAATATCCCCGCTATTACAAAAGATGCGGTCCTGCTTTGCCACCATAAAAGTTCTGCCTTTATCATCCAGATTTTGCAAGGTGGCACGTATCATGTCCGGCCTTTTTCCGATTGGAAACTTCTCCTGCATTTGTTGAAGCATCTCGGGAATCTTCCGTGCAGATGCAGGTTCAAAATATTCGTCCGCATCTAGAAATACAATCCAATCTCCCTTTGCCTGCTTGATGGCATAGTTTTTTGCCGCTGAAAAATCATCACGCCAGGGAAAATAAAACACCTTCGCCCCAAGTTCCTTGGCAATTTCCACCGTATTGTCAGACGAACCGGTGTCAACCACAACCTGTTCCCACACAATGTCCTTTCCCCAAGAAAGGGCACGGCGGATATTCTCTTCCTCATCCTTGACAATCATGCATTGAGATATCTTCAGATCCTTCATGTCCCCCGCGTCTCCTCCTATCTTTCCTTCCTCATATCAATTTCTTGCATTATCAAAGAAAGGAGTGCCCACTCCTTTTAAAAAGCAGACACTCCATCCCAAAACTCAATCGTTCGTTTTGGTGGTTGCTAAATCTTTTTACATTACTGAAGCAACTGCAACACGCCCTGCGGAATCTGGTTAGCCTGCGCAAGCATGGCCTGGGAAGCCTGAACCAGAATGTTGTTCTTCGTGTAAGCCATCATTTCCTCTGCCATGTCAACGTCGCGGATACGGCTCTCAGCAGCGGTCATGTTCTCGGTCGCAACACTCAGGTTGTTGATGGTGTGCTCCAGACGGTTCTGGATGGCACCCAAGTCACCACGAGTGGAGGACACGTAGTTGATGGCAGCCTTAATCTTGTCAACAGCATCGGAAGCTCCCTGCTGCGTGCTGATGTCGATATCGTTGATTCCCATAGCCTTGGTGTGCATATCACTTACAGATACACGCATCTTGTTGAAATCATCAGACGTATCACCAATCTGAAGCTGCAAACCACCGCTCTCTTTGCCGCGGCTCAAGCGGATACCCATATTTGCGGCTGCACCAGTAGGCGTAGCTTCATCAATGGAAGCTGTTACTGTCAAACCGGTCACTTCGGCTATTTTCGCAATGTTTTGATCAAAGTTTTTGTCTGCCTTATCAATACCTTTGTTCGTACCATCAGAAATCAATACCGTGACATCCGAACCCAGACCCAAAGTAGCATTCATAGCCGTGCCACTCTCGCCAAGTGTATTGGCATCCATGTCACCAACCATAACTACAAACTTGTGTCCATTGATTGAAAATACCGCATCATCATAATTCTTTCCATTGTATAATGTGATTTGGCTCTTATCAATCTCACGTCCCACATCTCTTGGCTGTACTGTGGTAACACCTATTTTAAGGCTTTGAGAAGCTGTGGCCTCTGTTCCACCTTCTGTCCATTCTGCATCCATGGCCTGAACAGTTGGCGTATCCGTGCCTTCCTCAAGCGCTTCCAATTTAAACTTGCCAGCCGTCTGGGTAATATTATAACTCTTACCCAAAGATGTCTTGTTCAATTCACCGAGAACAGCATCACTAACCTGCGCTACTGTTGCTGCACCTGACGTAATCGTATATACCTGACCACTGTCTCCGACCATCTTAGTAACGTTGCCATTATTATCTTTCTGAGCCTTCAAAGTAACGGTATGAGATTCCCCATTGTCCAATGAAACCGTATACTTAAATGTGTCATTCTCCTTAAATGCAACGTTCGCAGTTCCCCATGCATCGGATGCTTCATAGGAACCTTTCAAACCAGCGGATTTAGAACTGCCAATACCATTAATTACAATATTGGAAGCCGATGAACCCTTGGATGACAAAGAACCATCCAACAGATTGATTCCGTTGAAGTTCGTGCTGTCAGCGATACGGTTGATCTCGTCTTTCAGAGAAGTAACTTCCTTCTGCAGGTTCTCACGGTCAACTTCGTCAGCGTACGTTCCGTTTGCGGACTGATTAGCCAACTCTACCATACGGTTCAGCATGGAGTGGATTTCCGTCATGGCACCCTCAGCCGTCTGTACCAAAGAAATACCGTCATTGGCATTCTTCTGGGCGGTCTTCAAACCGGTAATCTGGGCACGCATCTTTTCGGAAATAGCCAATCCAGCGGCATCGTCACCTGCGCGGTTGATTCTGTAACCAGAGGAAAGCTTCTCCAGGTTCTTGGAAACTGCGCTGTTATTTACTGTTAAGTTTCTGTAGGAATTTAATGCTGCGATATTGTGTTGAATTCTCATAATAATACCTCCATGTTTTTTTCGGGGACTTCCGTGTCCCTCTGATTTTTGATTTTGTTTTTCCGTTATTTCTTGTGTTTTGTCGTCATTATATATTGTCTTGCGTTTTTGTTTGATAACTCCCCGTCCCTTCACCGAGTATGGGCCCTATGCTGGTGAAAACACCGGGATTTACAAGCGTTCTTGGCGGGTGTTTTGCCCGTGTCTTTGACGCTTATGTACTTATTATCGAACATTCACTTAAAAAGTTAAGCCCTAATTTGAAAAATTTTTAAAATTATTTTTAAGGCGCGCTTCGAGGAATATTACATATATAATAGGAAGAGAGATAGATATATTCCAATTTTTCCTATGGTGAAAATCTTTTTATGTGATTTATACGCTTGTGGCGGCATGCCTTTTATGGTATGCTTACTGCAATGGCAAAAGGGGGCTTGCACGGAGTTCATTTTGTAGGAGCGAGGTGTGAGCATATGGGTCAGAAAGACACAGTAACAGCAAAGTATATGCGGCAAAATGAGATTTTTGCGGATGCATTCAACTATTTTGTGTATGATGGGAAGCCGGTGATACGCCCGAACAGTTTGGAAGAACTGGACACAAAGGAAATCGCCGTTCCCTATGGCGGAGAGAAAGGGGCGAAGCAACCGATACAAAGAATAAGGGATGTCATCAAGTCCGTGACGGCGATGACGGATCGAAAACCGACATATTGGGTAACGGTTCAGATAGGTCAGCGCATTTACTGCGCTGACCGTGCAAAAAGGTGACGGAAAGAAGGCATATGGCCCATCGCGAAGCGATTTTAACGGCCATATGCCGTAACGGTTCAGACTTGCCTGAACCGTTACCATATTTGATATTGGCAATTGAAAATCAGGCGCACATTCATTATGCGATTTCCGTGAAAAACATGGTGTATGATGCGTTGCAGTACGCCAAGCAGGTGGAACGGGCGATTGCCATCCACAAGGAATCGGGAGATTATCATGGTACGAACGGTGACGAATATTTGTCAGGTTTTCTGAAAAGCGACCGTTTGATGCCGGTGCTGACGCTGGTGATTTATTTCGGTGCCAAAGCATGGGACGGACCGACCTCCATTCATGAGATGTTTGAGGAGCAGGATCCAAAAATCCTCTCTTTCGTACCAGATTATAGGGTGAACCTAATCGCACCGGCGATGATTGACGACGGCGAATTTGACAAGTTTCGGACAACGCTAAAAGAGGTTTTAAGTTTTATCAAATATTCCGAGGATGAGGATAAATTAGTGGAACTCATAGAACACGATGAGAAATTTAAATACTTGGGGCGAAACGAGGTGGATGTATTGAATGCGTGCGCAAATGTAGATTTAACCCCGGATAAGGAAGAGGAGGAATGTAACGTGTGCAAAGCTTTTCAGGACCATGCAAAAAAAGCGAGAATGAATGCGCTTTTGGAGGCAGTCAAAAATTTGATGAATAATATGGGGTTGACGGCAGAGCAATCCATGGACGCAATGGGTGTTCCCGAAGAGGAGCGGGAAATGCTTGTTTCCCAACTGTAGAAACTATTTTTAAATTAAGACAGAGTAAATTTGAGGCTTCTTCGCAATATTGTGGGGAAGCCTCTTTTGAGAGTTGAATGATAGAATTGGTGAACATTTCGTCCTCGGTCAATAAAGGACCGAGAAATTTCATGTAAAATATAGACTTTACAACGCTTATGAAGAGTGGTATATTCTTTATAAGCATTATTTTTCTGGATATCTGAAATCGTTTTTACGATTCTTATGCAATGATGTCGAGAATGGGCGGTTTGACCTGGTTGCTTTATGCGACGTTGATTCGTGGATAACCGATTGCCATGACACTCTTGCAACTTGCGGCACTGCAATCTTGGAAATTTCAATGCTTACATTCAATTAAGAAAAAAGCAGAGGGAATTCCGGGATTGGCAGGAGAACGGACGGCCATTATTTTGCGTTCGTTTAAAGGGTGGAACGCTACGTTTTCGGTACGGAAATTCTCTCAAAAAGGAGGACGTATGCAGGAAAAAGACGTAGTATCCATCGAGTATTTTGAAGAGCCCGAGCGATTCGCGGATTTACTGAACGGCTATCTGTTTGACGGAAAGCAAGTAGTAACGCCGGAAAACGTGCGAGAAAAAAATCGAGTTATTACGCGGACGAGGCGTGATGGACGGCGGTTGGAGGGCGGATTTGTAATCCGGGACGTGATGCAGGAAGTCGGTTTCGGGATGCAGGTGGCACTCGTGTCATTGGAGGAACAGTCGGACATCCATTATGCCATGCCGGTTCGGGTGATGAATGCCGATGCCATGGTCTACCAGCGGCAATGGAAAAAGAGACGAAAAAAGCATCGGCAGAAAAAGGATTTGAAGGGAGCGGAATTTTTATCGGGATTTTCCAAAACGGACAAATTGATTCCGACATTGACGCTCGTCCTATATTGGGGCGCAGAAGTCTGGAACGGGCCGAGAAGCCTGAAAGACATGATGGATTTGTCTGGTATCCCTGAGCATTTGAAAAAGCGCGTGGCGGATTATCCGATAGAATTGCTAGAGGTTCGAAATTTTTCGGATACCAAACGGTTTCGCACGGATGTGCGCCAAGTGTTTGAATTTTTACAATATGCGGCGGATAAGGAAAAACTTGCGGAATATGTAGCGACGGATCAAGACGTGTTTTCAAAACTGGACGAGCAGGCATACGATTTAATAAGCTGTATGTCAAAATCCAATGAATTAAAAGTAATCAAGAAAAAATGTCAGGATAAGAAAGGCGGGAAGGTAAATATGTGCAAGGCGATTACAGACATGATAGCAGACGGAAGAAGAGAAGGAAAACGAGAAGGAATACGCGAGGGAAAACGTGAAGGGGAACTTTTATTTGCCCGACTTACGCAAATTTTACTGAAAGATGGGGAAATAGAAATTTTATCCCGTGCCGCGGATGATGAAGGGTATCGTAAAGATTTGTATAAGCGATATGGAATCGAACGGTAACTTTGGCCTATACTTATGAGGTAAATCAAGCGGGAGGCGGTGATTCACCGCCTCGCATTTTTTTGACAATTAGCTTTCAAGTAATGAATGCTGAAGTTAATCGTCTTGAACCATGAGCTGGTCATATAGTGCCTAGAATGGCTCTGTCAAGCCAGTTCCGCGATTTTCATTTTATTTCTCGGATGCATGTTCCGCAAAATTTCCGTCTGCATTTTCGAAGCGACATGGACGTAAATCTGTGTCGTTTTAATTGAACTGTGGCCGAGGAGTGGCGAAACGCAGCTGATGTCGGCACCCGCTTCCACCAAATACGTGGCAAAGGAATGGCGGAACATGTGAGGTGTAATATTTCGCTCAATTCCGGCCTGACGGCTATATTTCTTTATCATGAGACGAATAGACTGCTCGGTATAACGTTTTCCATTCCGATTCACGAAAAAATACCCGCTACTGCGGATGGCCTTTTCATTGGCAGCATAATATTTTTTCAAAAGCTTGAGGACGGATTTCTGAACAATCTGCACGTACCGCTCCCGGCTGCCTTTTCCCATGATACGAATCAGACCCGAATTCAAATCCACGCATTCCAGACGGACGTTGGATATTTCGTATACTCTGGCACCGGTTGCGAACAAGATTTCCACGACGGCCAGATCTCTTTGCCAAAATTTGTCGGCGGACTGCTTGTGCGTGTACATATAATTAAGAAGCGTTTCAATTTCTTTTCGTGGAATAATCCGCGGGAGAACCAACGTTTCTTTGAAACGAACCCTGATTTTTCGGAAAGGATTGTCGGAAATGATTTCTTCCTCTTCTAGGAAAGCGTAAAATGCTTTGACGCTGGCCGTCTTTCGCTTCACGGTCTTCTGCTTGTATTTTTTGTGCAAATTCGTGATATAGGCCTCGATTTTTGGCTTGTCCGGTGCCTTGCAATCGACAAAGTCAAAAAATTGTTTCAAGTCGATCTCATAAGCGGCAACCGTCTTCTGATTCAGTTCCTTGCGAAACCTGCAGTACTCCAAATACGTGTTCATCTCTTTTTGTAAGTTCATTTATACTTACCCCCTTATTTTTTTCCAAGTTTACCACAAATTTCTACATTATTTAATAAAATGGACAGGGAAATTTCATGTAAAATATAGACTTTACAATACTTATGAAGAGTGGTATATTCTTTGTAAGCATTATTTTTCTGGATATCTGAAATCGTTTTTACGATTCTTATGCAATGATGTCGAGGATGGGCGGTTTGACCTGGTTGCTTTATGCGACGTTAATTTGTGGATAACCGGTTGCTATGACATTCATGCAACTTGCGGCACTGCAATCTTGGAAATTTCAATGCTTACATTCGATTAAGAAAAAAGCAGAGGGAATTCCGGGATTGGCAGGGGAACGGACGACCGTTATACCATGCCGATTCGGGTGATGAACGTCGATGCCATGGTTTACCAGCGGCAATGAAAAAAGAGACAAAAAGAGCATCGGCAGAAAAGAGATTTGAAGGGAGCGGAATTTTTATCGGGATTTTCCAAAACGGACAAATTGATTCCGACATTGACACTCGTCCTATATTGGGGCGCGGAGGTCTGGGACGGGCCGAAAAGCCTAAAAGACATGATGGATTTGTCTGGTATCCCCGAGCATTTGAAAAAACGAGTGGCGGATTATCCGATGGAATTGTTGGAGGTTCGAAATTTTTCAGATACCAAACGTTTCCGCACGGATGTGCGCCAAGTGTTTGAATTTTTGCAATATGCGGCGGATAAGGAAAAACTTGCGGAATATATAGCGACGAATCAAGACGTGTTTTCAAAACTGGACGAGCAGGCATACGACATGATAAGTTGCATGTCAAAATCCAGTGAATTAAAGATGATTAAGAAAAAGTGCCAAGACAAGAAAGGCGGGAAGGTGGATATGTGCAAGGCGATTACGGACATGATAGCAGACGGAAGAAAAGAAGGAAAACGAGAAGGAAGACGTGAAGGAAGGCGCGAGGGAAAACGTGAAGGGGAACTTTTATTTGCCCGACTTACGCAAATTTTACTGAAAGATGGAAAAGTAGAAATTTTATCCCGTGCGGCGGATGATGAAGGGTATCGTAAAGAATTGTATAAGCGATATGGAATCGAACGGTAACTCCGGGCAGTACTTCTATAAATATTCGAGAGGCATTTGGTGTTTCCGTAGGAGACCGATATCTCTATGAAATTTCGAATGATACGATAGTTATAACGCAGTGCAAAGGACATTATAGTAACCGATAAAAACAAAAAATGAATGCCAAAGGGTTTCCGACAAACCGGAGCCCTTTTTCTATGCTCTCGAAAAATTTACTTCCGATGGCTGTTTTATTTTTTACATTCCTCTATAAACGTAAAATTCCTCTTGTTTTAGGGTTTCAAATTCCCTATTTCCCTTGTAAATACTGGCTTCCGGCCAAAATGTTCGATAATAAGAAGTTATCCACATTTTCCACATAAAAAATCGAGACTTATCAACAAAAAACACGTTGAAATTTGTGGCATAAGGTGTTATCGTAGTAATATGGATAAGCCAATTGAAAAAGTTGTTAAACTTTTGTCTTTTTTCTGCATAAAATAATTGAAAGCTTGAGGATACATGTATGAAGATGGGATTGACAAATAATATGGCTGGCATAGTTCAAGAGGTGGTAAATTTAACACCAAAAGAGATCACCAATATGAGCATTGAAGAGATTGCCAGACACGCGAAGGTAATGAGAAAGAAAAATAGAATGTTTTACAAACTTTGGAAAATTCGTTTTCCTAAGATAAGAACAGTTAAATTTTCAGAAATTTTACCAAGAGGCTCTATGATTGCGGCACACCATAGATTTTCATATACTGAAAAAACAAATAAGCAAATAATAATCAAAGTATAGTTGAATGGTTTAAATATATGATAGTGAGGTAAAAGATGCTTGTCGTCTCTGGGATACTCCCCTATGCTATGATGCCTTATCCCCCGCCCAACAAGTCGGCATACATCTCCTTTAGTCCTTTTGTCGGCTGCCAGCCCAGTTTCCGCAGTTTTTGTGCACTAAGGCGCAATTTAGTGTTGGCGGCATAACCATGGACGTTTTGTTCGGGAATGTCAAACACGACACGGCTCTTTCCGCCGGAAAATTCCGTGCACACCAATTCCGCCATCTCACGGATGGTCATCGTGCAGGATTCATTTACGACGTTATACGCCTCACCATTCTCACCGCATTTTAATATCTGCAAAATTCCATTTACGGCATCCTCGATGGCACAATAGTTCCCCATGGAACTTCCGTCCGTATGCAGGACGATGTCCTTTTTCTCCTTTATGGCACGCGCAAATTGCGAAAAGACACGGCTGTCTCCCGCAGGCACGCCATGGCCAAAGGTCTGGGCAAGCCTGGCAATTTTTACCGGAAGGTTATATTCCTTATAATAGGAAAAACATAAATTTTCCGCCATGCGTTTGCCCAGGGGATAACAGCTTCGCACACTCAAAAGAGCTACCTCCCCTTTTGCCACGTCTTCTTCCGTGGCCAATTGTCCCTCCGGACATTCCATATTTCCATATACTTCCATCGAAGAAAGAAACACGACGCTTTTCGCCCTGCCGCGTTTTGCCAATTCTAACATATTTTCTGTTCCGGCAATGATTCCATGGCCTACTTCCACCGGATGCATTGCCATTTCCGCAGATTTCGTCACGGCGGCACAGTGAATGACATAATCAAAGCAAACGCGACTTGCGGTATCCGGTGCCGTTTCCGATGCCTGGCTCGTTCTCACGTTTGACGTTGTCCCCGGCGTTATTTCTTCTACCGCATTGATAGCGGCTTCCAACGCCGCCATATCGGACACATCCGCCAAAACAAGTGTCACCCCGGTCGGAAACATTTTGCGTGCCTTGTCCAAATCCCGCACCACGGCGATAATTTCCACGTCATTTTCTTCTTGTAATAAATGCCGAACCAGCATGGAGCCAATATATCCCGTGGCTCCCGTTATCAAATATTTCACCATGCCGCCCTCCCTTGTATGTCAACATCTTCCACTGCTATTATACGAAGTTTCACCACGGAAATCCAGTATGAAATCGTATTTCACGGCAGATAAAATCTGTCGTGAGTATAATTTCAGCAAAATTCCACGCATAAATTCCCATTTTTCACATACTCTATTTCATATCCACTTTTATAGTATTTTTGTACTCAATAATTGGATAGCACAAATCAAATTTTTCTATACAATAAAAGTAGAATGTTTGTGAGGTGAGTGTGCGTGCAAAACCGGGTGAGAGAACTTCGAAAAGAACATGGATTACTCCAAGGCGAACTTGCGAAGAAAATCAACGTGTCCCAACAGACGATTAGCCGTATCGAAAAAGAGGGAAATTCTCTCTCGGCAGATAACCTGGCGGACCTGGCAAAGTTTTTCAACGTCTCGGTCGATTATATTTTATATCAGACAAATTATCGGCAGACTACAGAATTTGCCATCGAAATCAACCGGACGATGGAAGAAAATTACCGGTTATGCCAATTATATGAACGCCTGACCGAGTCACAGAAAAAAATAGTGATGAATCTCTTGGAGGAACTTACAAAGGATCTTGTCTAGTGCAGGATTCTTTTTGTTTTTCCACTGTTACTATTCACAGCCGGATAAAAAGAAACATTTTTTCCACCACCAGATATCCAGTTTCAGGATATTTTCATACCTGATAATCGGATAGCACAAACTGAATTTTTCTATACAATAGAAGTATCATGTTTGTGAGGTGGATGTACGTGCGTAACCGGGTGAGAGAGCTTCGAAAAGAATATGGATTATTGCAGGACGAGCTTGCGAAAAAGCTCAACGTGTCCCAGCAGACGATTAGCCGTATTGAAAAAGAGGAGAATTCCCTCCCGGCAGAAATCCTGATCGATTTGTCCAGATTTTTCAATGTCTCTGTCGATTACATTTTGTATTTGTCCGATTATCGGCAGACCACGGAACTGGCCATTGAAATCAGCCGAACGATGGAAGAAGGCTATCGGTTATATCAATTGTACGAGCGCATGGACAAGACAAAGAAAAAGATACTGATGAGTCTTATGAATGAACTTGCAAAGGATCCTGCCTAGGCAGGGTTCTTTGTTTTTGTCTTTTCTCTGAAAAGTGACGAAAAGAACAAATTTTTTAACACAAACGCAAATTCATGGTATGCATGTCCGCCCGTCATGCTTTATAATGGTATAAATTACAACTATTCAAGTTGGCGGAAGAGGAGGCATATATGAGAACGATACAATTATTCAACGAAGGCTGGAGGTTCCAGCGCGAGGGCAAGGAGCCCGAGACGGTAAATCTCCCGCATACATGGAACGCGGTGGACGGACAAGACGGCGGGAACGATTATTTCCGCGGCACCGGCACCTACCAGAAGACGTTTTCCAGGCCGGAACTCGGCGAGGGACAGCGTTTATACGTGGAATTTCGCGGCGTAAATTCTTCGTCCGAGGTCAAGATAAACGGCAAAACCGTTGCCACGCATGATGGCGGCTATTCCACGTTTCGGGCGGATTTGACAGATGAATTGAAGGATGAAAACGTGTTGGAGGTCATTGCCGACAACAAGGCGAACGACCACGTATACCCGCAGCGCGCGGACTTCACCTTCTACGGCGGCATTTACCGCGACGTTTATCTGATTACGGTAAATGCATCGCACTTTGACCTTGATTATTTTGGCGGCAACGGCTTCCAAATTACGCCGCACATCGACGGTGCAAACGCAGACATCAAACTGGAAGCTTACGTCACCGGCAAGGCCGACAGCGTGACCTTCACCATCCCGGGTGTCGGCTCCGTGAGCGCGCCGGTTTCCTATGATGCCCAGACGGCGGGCTATGCCGCGGCCAACCTCACGATTGAAAACGTTCATCTCTGGGACGGCCTGAACGACCCGTACTGCTACGATGCCAAGGCCGAGCTGGTGGCAGACGGCCAGACCGTCGACACGGTTGACTCCTATTTCGGATGCCGCACCTATCACGTTGACCCGGAAAAAGGATTTTTCTTAAATGGAAGGAGCTACCCGCTGCACGGCGTTTCCCGTCATCAGGACCGCCGGGGATATGGAAATGCATTGACAAAGGAAATGCATGAGGAAGACATCGACATGATTCTCTCGATGGGAACCAACGCGATTCGTCTCGCGCACTACCAGCATGACCAGTATTTTTACGAGCTGTGCGACCGCAAGGGTCTCGTCGCCTGGGCGGAGATTCCGTATATTTCCATGCATTTGCCGAACGCCCGGGAAAATACCATCAGCCAGATGACGGAATTGATTACACAAAATTACAACCATCCCTGTATCATTTGCTGGGCATTGTCCAACGAAATCAGTTTGACGGGCGTGACGGACGACTTGATGGAAAACCATGTGATTTTAAATGACCTGGCGCACAAGATGGATCCGACCCGCCTGACCACCATGGCCAACTTATTTATGTTGGACATCGACTCCCCGCTGATTGACGTGCCGGACATTCGCTCCTACAACTTGTATTATGGCTGGTATGTGGGCGAATTGGAGCAGAATGACGAATTCTTTGACGAATTCCATGCCAAATTCCCGGACAAAGCCATCGGCTTGTCCGAATACGGGGCGGACACGCACTACACGATTCAATCACCAAACCCGGTAAAGGGAGATTATTCCGAACAGTATCAGGCATTGTACCACGAACACATGTTGGAAATGTTCTCGACACGGCCATACCTCTGGTCCACCTTCGTCTGGAACATGTTTGATTTTGCGGCGGATGCCAGGGAAGAGGCCGGCGACAACGGTGTCAACCACAAGGGTCTGATATCCTTCGACCGCAAGGTGAAAAAGGACGCGTTCTACATTTACAAAGCATGGTGGAGCAAGGAGCCATTCGTTCATGTATGTGGCAGCCGATACATAGACCGCACGGAGGACGAAACGGAAATCAAAGTATACACAAACCAGCCGAAGGTGGCTCTTTATGTCAACGGCACGCTGGCAGAGGAAAAGGAAGGAAACCACATTTTCATCTTCAAGATTGCCAATGTCGGCGAGCAGACGATTGAAGCCAAGGCGGGCGATTTGACCGACCAGATTTCCATCCGCAAGGTGGACACACCGAATCCTGCCTATATTTTCAAAGAGCAGGTTTCCGTAAAGAACTGGTTCGAGGAAGAGGGAATGGAAGTCATTCCGGGATATTATTCCATCAAGGACACGCTGGGTGATATTTGCAAGTCACCGGAAGGTGCCGCGTTCATCGATCAACTGCAGGAGCAAATCGCAAAGAACTCTCCGATGGCCTCCATGTCCAAGGGCGTGGTCATGACCGACCAGATTAAAAAAATGATGATGCGCTTCACGGTAGAAAACCTGCTCAAGCAGACAGGCGGCGACCCGGATCCAAAGATGGTGGTGGCCATCAACAAACAACTGAGCAAAATCAAAAAAGTAGATTGTTAAGAAATCGAGTAGGAGAAATTTTTCTCCTACTCGTCGTTTTTACGACCGCGCTTCTCTCTTCGTATCGCTCAGCATGACCAGCAGTACCGCGCCCAGAATCAGCACGATACCCGCCATTTGTACGCCGCTGACGGTTTCGTCAAGTGCCAGCCAGCCCACTAGCAAGGCGACGACCGGCTCAACCGTGGACAACACGGACGGTAAAAACGCCCCCAGTCCCCGAATGCCAATCATCACCAGCGCGCCGCTAATCACACGGCAGAGAAGCATTGCAATAAAAATCGAGCTCCAAGACTCCCATCCGGAAATCTTCATCGGTACGTGCATCACGAATCCGGCAATTCCGGCCGCCGCCAACACGACAATCGTCTTATACAGTCCCACGACGTACACGTTTTCCTTGGAAAGTCCCGATTTATCCATGTACACGGCGTGAATCGTGTAGGAAATTCCCGACAAAAGCGCCAGCACGAATCCCATCAGTTCGCCGGATATCGCCCCGCCGTAGAGCAGTCCCAATCCGACCAGGTAAATGCACAGCGCGCTGATTCTGGCCGCGCCGAACCATTCTCCAAAGAGAAAATGCATCGCGAGGGCCACGGTAATCGGATAGACAAAATTCAGCATGGTCGCCACCCCGGCCGGAATATAGGAGTACGACAAGTACAGCAAAAGGAACGTCCCCGTATCCGCCAGGCCGGTAATCACGCATTGCCCGATTTTTTTCATCGGCAATCGGATTTCAACCTTTGAAAATAAAATTGCCAGTAAATAAACGGGAAGGGAAAAGAGTGCCATGTAAAATGTAACGTTAAACCCGTTCGCCCCATAATTGTATGCATTTTTTATAATAACCGGCATGATGCCGTATAATGACGCGGCCAACACCACATAAAAGCATTCCTTCGCCTTTTTCATTTCACACTTTCCCTTCCAAATCTTCTATCATCTGAGACAAAATTTTCTCCCGCGGCACGCATCTGCTGCCACACGCTTTCACTGTTTCTTCCTATTTTAAATGTCCCACGTCGCGCGCATCAGTTTCTCCAGATACCCCGCCACCTTCTCGTAGTAAAACGGTGCCAGTTCAAACGTAAACAGATTCCTGTCCCGATTCTGCAGCGTTTCCAACATGGCATCGGCAAAACGATTGTCAAATTCCGTGCCGAAATTCGTCTTATTGATGCCCAGCTTGATGGCCTTTTGCACCTGCTCCATCGGAATGCCGGAACCTCCGTGCAATACCAGCGGAACGTCCGTCACATGGTTAATCTCCTCCAGCAGTTTCAAATCCAGGGACGGCGTTGACTTGTAAATGCCATGCGCACTTCCGATATGAACGGCCAGGCTGTCCACGCCCGTGCGCTTTACAAACTCCGCCACCTCGTCCGGCTTTGCAAACAACGAACTGTCCTTATAGTCCTCCTCGTTGCACGCCTCGCCGACGTGTCCCAGCTCCGCCTCCACGTCCACGCCAAACAGATGCGCGGTACGAACCACCTCGCTTACCAGACGCACGTTTTCCTCGAACGGCTTGTCCGAGCAGTCAATCATGACGGACGGGAATCCCGCCTTCACGCAATCCATCGCCGTCTCATAATTCGGGCCATGGTCCAGTATGTAGCTGACGTCCACCTTTGCCCGTTTCGCCAAATCCGTCGCAATCGCGCTGAACATGGCCGCCGACAGCCCGCCCGGATAGTACATCAAAATTACCGGGCAGCCTACCGATTCCGCCACCTTCACGACACAATCCATCTCCTCGTAGAGGCCGCAGTCCAGAGCCACTACCGAAATGCCGCTGTCATACTTCGTCAACGGGCGAATCCTCGTGGAATCCATCTTCGCCACGTCAAGGAACACCCCGTCCGTGTTCTGGCCGCCATACGCCTCTTTCGAAGTATCATAAAGTCCGCTGTCCTCGTCCAGATTGCCCGAGTAACCGGAAATCATTCCCGCGCTCTCGTATAACGCGTCCGCGCCTTCTTTCGACCCGCAGAGCCACTCCAGGAACGTGTAGGCCGCCTGCTTCTTGTCATCCGCCGCCGCTTTCGGAATCAGGAAAATTTCCCCGCCGGACGTCGCGCCGTTGGACGGAGTTATGATGCCCCAACGGCCGCCGCCAACGCTGTCATTTGAAACCAGTCCCCATTCCACGAACCACAACGGACAACTATAGAACAGCGTCGTGGAATCCGATATATTGTTCACCCACTCCCCGCTCCACTGCTCGTAAAGATTCAGCGAACCATTTTTCTGCAATTCCTCGATGAAGCGGAAAATGTCACCGATAGACTCGTCGATGTCCAACTTGTTGCCAGAAACGAGCGGCTTGTCCACCACCTCGGCGTAAAGCATGCCCCACGCGTCCTGCGCGCTGGCGAAGGTAAAGACCTTCCCGTCACTCTCCTGCGTGACCTTCTTTCCGTTGTCAACGTAGTCCTGCGTGGTGGCGAACATGGCCGCCAGTTCATCCGGGTCGTCCGTTCCGAAATACTGTTTTGCCAGCGCCCTGTCATAGGCAACGGCACAAGTCGTCAGATCCGCCATCAACGCGACCATCTCGCCTTTTTCATTGCTCAATGCCTCCGGCATGTAGGAAATCAGCTTGCTCTTGTCAAAATTATACGGCTCTGCCGATAAATCCTCCCATAAGTCCATTTCCAGAATCTGCCCGAGATTGTCCAGATTGACATCCACGATGTCCGGCAATTCGCCGCCCGTTGAAATCGTCGTCATAATTTTCTGGAAACTTTCCTCTTGCGGGACGAGCAGCAAATCCAATTCAATATCCTCGTGCGTCTTCTCGAACGCCTCCTTGACCATCGGAACGTATGCGTCCTCGCCGCCGTTCACCCAAATGGTCACCTTCGTCTTGCCGTTGCCGCTGCCGCCATCATCATTCGTTTTCGCGTCGTCGCCGCCCGCCTTTCCACCGCATCCGCCAAGCAACGTTGCCACACATGCGATTGCCAAAAAACCTGCCATAACCTTCTTAAACTTTTTCATTCGTTTACACCTCTCCTTACAATGAGCACTTAGCGCCCGTCTCTTGGGCGCTTACGTGCAAATGTACTCCGCGCTCCTTGGCGAGGTTCCTCACGAACCTAGTCGCGCGGAGTTTCCTCTCTTATAAGCACCTAATCGTTATCGTTTCCTCTGCAAATTCCGTCCTCGCCGTGACGCGAATTTCGCCTTTTTCTCCATTGGAACGCACCACCGCGCACATCATGCCATTGAATGCTTCCTTGTCGTCCCTCCGGTATCCTTCTCCCACAAACGGGCTTCCGTTGTCAACGCCCCATAATTCACCCGCTCCCTCGACCTTGATAAACACTCTGTCGGACGCGTGGGGAACCAAGTTTCCGTCTTTATCCATAATCCTCACCGCGACTTTGCAAGCGTCCTGCCCGTCCGCGCAAATCTCCTTCGCGGTGGCAGTCACGTCAAGCTTTGCCGCCGCCCCGGCCGTGTTCACGGCCACCGTCGCCACCACCTCGTCGCCTTTGTAGCCGACGGCCTTGATTTGCCCCGGCCTATAAGGAACCATCCACATCAGGTGCAAGTCCGACGTCGTAATTTCCAGCCTCGGTTTGGAAAAATGGAAAAAGTTTTCCGTCATGCCCGGCCTCGGAAACTGCCAGCTCTGCGTGCCATAAGATTGCCCGTTTAAAAACAATTCCACATAATCACAGTTCGTATAACAAATGACCGGAATCGCCTCTTCCTCATGCCCTTCGTAGTTCCAGTGCGGGAACAATTTCAACACGACCTCTTCATCCTGCCAAATGCTGTGCAGCAATTCATATCCGTCCTTCTCAAATCCGCAAGTATCGAGCATGCCGGTACACGGCGTGATGGACGGCCACGGTGCCTCGCCCAGATAATCGATTCCCGTCCACATGTAATCACCTAGCACATACGGATGCATGGCAAGGAACTTGTGCCGTTGTTCCACGTCAATCATCTTGTTATAATAGGTAGTGTACCAACAATTCTCATGTTCATACAAATCAAATTTTCCACGGATGCCGCCCGGAGAAACGTGTTCATTTCCCAAGATGACCTTGTCCGGGAACTTCTCATGCAGTTGGAAATAATATGTCTCCTTGTTGTCGCCCCAATGGTCCACGTAATTGATTCCGATAATGTCCAACGCCTCCATGTAAGCATCCGTCGTCGTCAGCCTGTCCATCCCGCTCGTATTGCAGCAAGCCGCCGTCACCGGCCTCGTGGGGTCAAGCGCGTGCACCTTGTCCACGATTTCACGCGCCATCGGCCCGCCCTCGGGATAATTTTGCTCAAAGATTTCATTGCCGATGCTCCAAAACGCGATACATGGATGGTTCCTGTCACGCCGCAAAAAATCCGTCAAATCCCGGTCATGCCACTCCCGGAAATATTGCGCGTATCCATAATCAGATTCACCTTCGCCCCCGTCCGTGCCGACGTCCGCCGTTTTTGGACGGCAGATTTCCCACTCGTCAAATGCCTCGCCGATGGCAATGAAGCCAATCGTGTCCAACAAGTCCAACATTTCCACCGAATGCGGGTAATGGCTTAGGCGAATGCCGTTGCATCCGGCCTTTTTCAGCTTCAAAAGCGTCTCCTCCAACAAACGTTCCGGTACGGCAATTCCCATGCAGCCCATATTCTGGTGCATGCACAGTCCCTTAATCAACGTCTTTTCGCCATTGACCGTAAACCCTTCCGTCAAGCTGTAGCCAAGCTTACGAATACCAAACGAAGTACCCATATCATCCAATTTTTCCCCGTCACATATGACGGTGCAGCGCGCCCGGTACAGAACCGGCTCATCCGGACTCCACAACTTCAGATTCATCACTTGCAGCCTCTGGTGAAACAAATATGTCTCCCCCGGCTTCACCCTGCGCCGAGTCTTGCACGACGCGACGACATTTTCCCCGTTATGGCAAGACTTGTCAGCATTTTTCCCGCCATGGCAAGACTTGTCGTACGCGGCGACCTTCCCTTCCGCATCCAATATTTCCGTAAGAACCTCCAGGTCCCTCATTTCCGGGTAATCATTTTTCACCTCGCACCGCACCTCGACGATTGCGTCACTTTCTTGCACCTCCGGCGTGGTCACGTAAATTCCCGAATACGGGATATGCGCCTTATCGGTCTTTACCAGGTACACATGGCGGTAAATACCCGCACCCGCGTACCACCGTGAACTTGGCTGCAAATGATTGTCCACTTTCACCGCCACGACATTTACACCCTCCCGCACATAATCGGTCAAATCATAACAGAAGCTGGCGTATCCATACGGCCTGTGTCCCACGCAATTTCCATTGACGTACACGGTACTGTTGCTCATGACCCCGCCAAACTCAAGGAAAATCCGCTTATCCATGTCCGCGCCGTCCAGCACGAAGCGTTTCCGATACCAACCGATTCCTGCCGGTAAATACGCGCCCGCGCCGCCCGTGTCCGCCTCCTTGTCAAAACTTCCCTCGATGCTCCAGTCATGCGGAACCGTCAGCACCCGGAAATCACTATCGTCATAATCCTCCGCGAACGGCTGACCCGCTCCCGGCAAACATCCCTCAAGCAAACGCCCGCCCTCGCCGAGCCGCGCAGTGCCTCCCGCTTGCTCCAAGCGAAACCGCCAGTCCTTGTCAAAAGATTCCCGGCTCCGAAACCGCAGGGGAACGGCGATCCGCTTTAATCTCTCCAACATAAAATTCGTCCTTTCTTTTCTACTCGTCCAAGTCGATGCCGTCTATGTATTTCAACGCCTCGCGAAGTACGTTTTTCCATTTGCCGTGGATGCCGGCCACATGGTGAATGTACGGCCCGTAGATGAACTTTTTCTCCAATTCCACCCAGTTGTCCGTCTCCACCCATACATAATTTCCATTGGTAATCGGCCCGTCACAGCCGCGCACTTCCTCGGCCAAGAGCGTGTACTTCCCTTCCGACGCGCCGAGCCGCACCATCGTCAGGTCGCCGCCCTTGATTTCGTACTGACCCACGCATTTTCCGACCATGCAGGGATGGGTTCCCTCCTTGGCCAAAGACCTCGGGAACGGCCCGCAGTGCCACAGCAACTCGGAATTGTCGTTGTACGGGTTACGAATCGTCAAATCGGACGTAAACACCGGGGTCTCCCAACGGGCAGCCGCCACCGCCAGCACCGAGCTCACCGCGTTGTGCAAATCCGTCTCGCAAGCCACCGGGATGCCAAGCTCTGACAAACGGCCAAATGCATAACACGGCCAAATGTCAAAATTCTCCGGAATGACCTCCCAACACTCACTGGCAAACGCCGTGCAGCCATACCTTTCTGCCAGGTATTGGAACGTCAGTACCAATGCGGCCGTATTTTTCACATACGTCTCGCTCACCGCGCTGCAGTCCACTTCCTCGTAAATCACGTCCATCTCCCGTTTCACTTCTTCTGCACGCTCGTCAAGAACCTTTTGAATCGTGTTCACGATTTCATTTCCATTGATGGGAATGATTTCGATGTTGAACCGCTCCAAAAGCTCGCCCTCGTTGACCTTTACCGAGAGGAACGGGCGCGGACGGGTCGCGATCTGGCCAACGCGCACCCCCCGAAACGCCTTCACTACGGAAGCGACCCTTACAAAATCTTCGATTCCCTCTTTCAAGGCCGGGCTGTCCAACCAACAATTTTCAATGTAGGTAAACGGCACCCGATAACGCCGGAGCACCATGCTGGTCGCGAACAACCCGCACTGCACGTCGAGCGGCCGGTCAACCGTCAAATCCTCCGGCGGTACCTCGTCACGCGGCCCCCACAAAAGAAACGGAACCCCAAGTTCCCGGCCGAGCATCCCACAGACCTCCTCGCAGCCAAAATTCGTGTGCGGCATGAACAGACAATCCACATGCTTTTCCCGCATATAGTCCGCGACCTTCTTCACCTCGCCCGGTGCCCAGAGGATGCCCTCGTCGTTCAGCCATTCAATTCCCACGATTTCCAAATCGTGGATGCCCTCAAGAATCGGACCTACCATCTCCCAGATTTTGTCGCGGCTTTCGTATGCCGGCTCCGGCGGCGGATACACGTCCGTCTCTCGTCTCGTCGGTACGTACGCCATGATAATCTTGCTTCTTTCCATGTCCACTCTTCCTCCTCTTATCGTATTTCCGCAGCCTATTCGCAATGTCACCACCTTGGGAACTGTTAAGAAATATATCTTCACAGTTCCTTACGGAACAAAGGTCATACCACAAATCACATGCTTCATAGATACTCGCTTTACACGCCCTCCAAATTCACTGCGGTGCTTTTATACGAAGAATATACCACGATATGATTTCCGGCATAATGTAACCCACACACAAAAATTTTTTCCGCCTTTGTGATTTCTGCACAATTATATTTCATTCTTTCTCATTTTCATGGTCATTTTTTCTATGTTATTGCGGATAAAATCAAGTATTGCAACATCCATGCAAAACTGATATACTAATCTTACTATTGCATCTCATGAACAAAATAGATACGGTAATATTGTAGAAGTAACTGTAGAAAGGCACAAAATGATAGAAATTCTTGACATTTCCATCTTTGAAAATGGGCAAAATTGCATATCTCTGGGAAAACTGAATCCTAACATAATTACTTTTTTAACAGAAAAGGTACCTCATTTGTCAGGAATCCTCAATTCAAATACAGACATTCTTTTTTGGAAAGACAGAGTCAAACACACGGAATTGCATAAAAACGACTTTATTTCAGACAATGAATTTTATAACTGTTTAGAACAAATACCTTCCATTATTGCCAACCCGGACTATTTAAGCATACACCCTAAAGATAATAGCATTTCATTTATAAAAGATTTTTCCTCTCATGTCTCGGTTGCCATCCGAATCTCCGCAACCGGAACCTTATCTTATCGTACTATGTATCCAATCACGGATGCACAATTGACCAATTATATCAGCAAAGGAAGAGCTTGGGCTTGGAATAAAAAAACTTGACTTTATAGCAAAATATTGTATAATTGAATTGACAAAAACATAAGCTACATTGAATGAAATCTGAGGACGGAACAGGCGGCCGTCACGCCCTATGGGTCTTAAAAGAGATGTGGGATTGCCACCCCACCTATTTCATTCAAAGTTGAAAGGCAGATAACCTTGGTTATCTGCCTTTTGCCACCTCTATTCCTTTCTTCTGCAAATACTCCACGATTTCAATCGAATATATGATTTGCAGACATTCCTCCGCATCCGCAAAATCATGTCCCAGCTTGTCCGTTAGCTGCTCAATCCGGTAAAGCATCGTGTTTCTATGCACATGCAGCCGCTTCGCCG
>CATLEQ010000003.1 GCA_949915905.1 uncultured Lachnospiraceae bacterium
AACTTCACCCGCATGCCAAAATCCCCTTTTTCCACGCCGCTTATCAACTGCTCAATCGCCTTTATCGACTGTATGGATGGTTCCGTGACGATAAAATTGATGATGACAATCATGCAGGCCGCCAAGAACGCCACGAACAATAGCGCGGTGCCTTGCAAAATGGACAAGTCACGGTACGTTTTTTCTGAAAGTTCCACGCAGAGCGTCAACTTGCTCTTTTCATCCGGGACGAACGCGTAACGGCTGTTTCTTTCCTCCTTCACCTCTTCAAAGGGCATTCCCAAAACATCTTTGTTTTCCGCACAGATAATGGTATCTCCGTCCAGCAAATATACCGACATCCCTTCGTCGGCCTGCAACGCCTCGCACACAAATTCCTCGTTAAGACTAAGCACGACGATGCCAAGGTATTTTCCCGCCTCCTGATAGTCGCCCAGGCTGTGGACAATTTGAAACAAGTGCCGGCACTCTTTCCCGCCCGCCATCGGCACGCACAGACCTCGGTACAACACGTCCGCCCCCGCCGCCGGGATTTCAAATCCGTCCGCCCACTCGCTCTGCTGAAAGGATTGGTTTTGATAGTCATAAAAATAAACTTGTCCATTTTCCAACCGCAATGTGACCCCTTCGGTTCCCTCATCCCGATTGCAAATCTTTCCCAACTCGCACAGCAATTCATCCATCTCGGTTTTTGAAACCTCTTCCCCGCGATTGAGCTTGCTTGCCGTCTCCAAAATGTCCTCCTCCATGCAAAAGTCCTGCATCAGCATGTCGTATTTATCAAGCAGCAGCCCGAAGCATTGGCTGGCACTGTGCGTTCCCGTCCCCAGCCGCTCCTGTATGCGCTCTTCCGACCTGCCTTGAAGAATGATTTGGGAAATCGCCGCAAATAAAAGCACCGGAATCAACGCCGCATTCAGAAAGCCCTTAAACATCCGCATCCGCAGACTTTTGTTCTTTTTCATTCGTCCCTCCCGTGGCCAACCGCCCAAATTCCCATTCCCATCACTTCCGCACCTGATATCTTAATAGTATCATACTCCAAATATACCGCCGTTTCAAGCAAAATACGATGTAAAACACCTTCCCACTTGGCCATGCGCAAAACGGGGGCGAAATTCTTTTTCGCCCCACTCGTTCACTACCCCCGTCTTCATTAAGGAACTGTCCAGTAATAACTTGTTCATTTGACTTGTCTAAATTCGCATAGTCTGCGTCGTCATCAGTCAGCGTGCCCCGGCACGCCTCCCTCTTCCGCCTTGCCTGTTCGAATTTATCCTGCGTCATCTGCACAAGTTATTTTCGGACAGTTCCTAATGTTGATGCAAATATTTTTCTTTAGTGGCAAGCCCGCCCCGTATATGCCGCTCCGACTTGTTCGTATCCAAAACCCTGCGAGCCGAGGCCGCAAGAGAGGGATTGACCTGCAAAAGCCGCTCCGTGACGTCTTTATGTACCGTGCTTTTGCTGATTCCGAACTGCTTGGCCGTCTGGCGCACAGTCGCATTATTTTCTATAATATATTGTGCGATTTCCACGGCTCTCTCTTCGATATAATCTTTCATGTAAAACCCCTGCATAGTTTGTTTTTACAATCTATGCAGAGAAAGCCTTTGTTATTCACCGTTCCTGACAAACTCTGAAGTACTTTTCAGCTAAATGTACCTTTTAGCTTCTCTGGCAAATACTTCGCCAGCTCCTCCACCAATTCATACACTTTTGTTCCTGGTGCGATTTCTGTCGGTGTTTTCCTCTCTCCATCTTTCATAATCCTCTTCGCGTATCGAATCGCCAACTTCGGATTCCCCTTGGTCATTAAAACTTCAAAAATATTTTTCATGTTCTTCTGATACTTTCCAATCCCTAATACTGCAAACTTTTTTGGGAAAAACTGATATATTCTGACCGGTGATTGTTGGAAGTATAATACGCAAAATGAAGTAAAAACCAAAACTCAATACATTCATTACTCCACGCGGTATAATACTGTAAATCCGCGTTTTCCTTATTCAACCGTTCTGCACGTTGTACTACTCCATTGAAATTGCCTGCTGGGAAGCTATCCTTATCATAAACACACCATATCTGCCCTTTTCTGATTTTATTTTTCTTGACATAGCGTTCAGCCATTCCAATAACCCGCATGGTTTCTGCCTGACAAGGCTCAATCTCAATCAGTACCATATCTCGGTAAATAGGATTATCCTCGATTAATTTCTTAAAACCTTCAAAGTATCGGGGTTCTGTCTGCTGGCCTTCACAGAAAATATAATAACGGTGCTCTTTCATTTCCATGTATTCCTGACGACGCTTTTTCTTCCATGATTCCATTCCAGCTTTTTTAGGCATTAACAGTCCCCCAATCTATAATTCTTCTGAGGTATGGATCCGCACCATACTTTCCTTCAAGATACTGCTTGTCAAACTTTGCATCCTTCCGAACGGCTTCTCCTTTACTATTCTTAAATTCAACCAGAGAATACAGTTTAGAGTTCTGACCATTCCCCTTTGCCACAAACCAGATTTCATCTCTACGGAACACTTCGTTGTTCATGGTGGATAAATCATGCGAAGTAAAAATCAACTGAGCACCTTTACGATTTACGTCCACATCGTTATACAACATAATAATATAGCGCAGCAGCACTGGATGAATTTTTGCATCCAATTCATCAATTACTAAAGTTGTTCCATCAATTAGACTTTCCGCGATGCAAGGCAGTAATCCAAACAATTTTTTTGTACCACTGGATTCATCAGATAGATTAAGTTCCGCTTCATAACCATCCACTTCATGTTTAGTAAAAACCTCAATCCGATCATCTTCTTTTTCTTCCACCCGAAAATCCAGAATATCCAGATCCATCTCCTGAATCATTTTCAAAACCAAATCCTTAACGTCACCAGAATTGGCAACAACCATACGCAACTCCTGCATCGGATTCCCATAGTTCATAAAATCAATTCCGTATTCGAACCAATCCAATACGTCATTTACAACTTCATTTTTTCGATAAGTAATTCCAAGATAGGAAAGTAATGGAAGAGTATCCGATAATTCATCACTCGTTTTTAATCTTGCGAAAGCGCCCTTTAGAACAATCCCCTTATCATCTCGTTTAAAAAGTGCCGACCTTCTTCCGGTATCTAACTTGATGCGATCCAGGCATTCATATACAACCAAATCATATTTTATATTTAATATATAACGGTATTCCGCCAGTTTTGTTCTGAAAAAAACCTCAAATTCCGTAGGTTCTCCTCTTTTCTCCTCTGAAAAAGCGAATGGCTCAATAACTAGCTTTTTACGAGAAATCATGTGTTTTTCATTATCACTAGTTGCATATAATGGCCGAAGTATTTTCAATACCAAAATACGAAAAGCTTCCAAAACATTCGATTTGCCCCCACCATTCGGTCCGTAAATAGCTGACACCGGCAAATACAACTCACCATCCTTATCCTTGATTACTCTATCTTCATGTTCGGAAATGGCGGCCGCCTGCATATCAAACGTTGTCTCGTCCCGTATGCTTTTAAAATTTTTAACTGTAAACTGACATAACATAATGGTCACCTCCAAATTCCACATAACTTTTATCATCTATTATATTCCTATTTTCAATTTTTGTAAACTTATTTGAGATATCATCTCGTATTTCGTGTCAAAAATTTATTTTTTTAATTTCATACATTATTTTTCACCCCTCGATGTCCGCCCGCTTTAGTTCCCCGTCCGCATTTCCATAAACGACGATCCAATGCCCATAGAACATGTCATCATCCCCATACTCCGCCTCAAACCCACCTTTGTTGTCAATATGAAACGTAGGACGGCCAATTCTTTGGGAAAATTCTTCTTTTCCTATCTCCTGCGTATCGTCCTCCTGCCAGTCATTTGCCAACTCCGTCAACTGTGCGGCCGCAAATTCTCGAAGTTTTTTATCCCATCCCTCCACATCCGACAACAAAATATGCAGAGTTTCCAGTGCCTTCTCCGCGGTGTCCCCGTTTTCGTCCTTATCCAGACGAATTTCCTCCTCGCCATCCAGCCAGCGAATCTTTCCCTCAAACCATCCATATCTCTGGCTAAGTTGAAACGTTCCGACCTCATCCCCTATGGAAACCGGTTTCAAATATTCCTCCCGTATCTGCTCAAGCTGCGGTTCCCTGACATTTTTCTTCTTGATTTTCACGATATGATAGCGGTTTTTAAAAGAAATTCCCAAGGGATTTACCACGCCCGGCTTCATTTACCGCCCCTTTTTCTTTTCCAAACAAACGACACTTGCAAACTGTTCGAAAATCCGTGTTCTTTTTTTAATGCCGGGAATTCTAACATCATGATAGAACTTTTTCTTAGACATTGTGCTTATCCATGGATCTTCTATTTCCTCTGCCTTTTCACTTCCATCATAAGCCGCAACAATCCATGCCTCTGTACTGTCACATGGAATCACTACGCAAGTGTCATCTAAATTGCCCAGTAACATTCCTATCAGCTTTTCTAAGTGTGCCATATAACCTTCGATAGAATCCTCATGCGCTTCACAAGGAAGCGTAACCAGACAAGCCTCCCTCATTTCCGTATCTTCCCGTCAAATCCGGTTCTGGTTGTAACTGTCTATAATAATTATCTTCTCCCGTGATTTTATCAATAATTTCCCTTAAAACAATGTAATCCGTAGGCCCTTCACAAACAATTCCGATGTTTTTCATAATAAATCCGGCACACCTCCAAGCCTCCCGTTTATCCAAAGTCTTGACAAGGGTTGTCCTTCATCAATCAATTCTTGAGAAACCTTTATCCTCCGAATCTGGGCATATCCGTTCTTATCCCTATCTATGGCAAACAATCTGATGGCGTCATTTGATATGTCCAGTCCATCCAAAACTAATGGGTTATGCGTTGTCAGGAAAACATGCTTGTCATTATTTATAACTTGTTCACAAAATACTTCAATCATTTTCCTGGCCAATCTTGGGTTTAGTGCATGGTCAAAGCTGTCAACGGCAAAAACCGCAGGACTTTTGGGATGCATGGCAAGACACAACATAAACAAGACATATAACGCGCCCTCACTTGCATCATATCCCGTAAATCTAGCCGTATCCTTCATAAATCGATCACCAAACTCGATAATTTGTCTCATGGTCGGGATATTGGGATTGATGTTTTTTTTCTTCGGACCATCTACCGAGATATCTGCCGCCCAGTCAATCATCTCGAGCACGTCATCCATATGCATGGAGCCCAAGAACAAGTCCCCCTGCTCCTCTCTTATAATATCTTGCAGTGCCTGCGCCAGCCGTCCGCCATTTAATCCAACCGGAACCATCTGGTTTGAATCCGGAACCATGCCGCGCAGTGTCATCGTATTTGGCTGAAAGATTCCATAATTCGAAAAACTCTCTGCTATTTTCCTTCCCTCTTCCAATTCAGGATTTTCATCAAACAAGAAAAAACCAATATAATTGTTACTTTGCTTTTGTGAAGCATTACTCCTGCCCCACTTCTTTTCTCCATTTTGAAAAAATGCTTCGGAATGATATTTCCAATAATCCGCGTCCTTCGGTGCCGTCAAATGCACGTCATACCGAAATATATCCGATTTCTCCTTTTCCTCCCATTCCAACGACAAATCTACCGTCAATTTTATTTTCTTTATACTTTTAAAATTTGATTTGTATAAAGAAGGCACACTCAATCTAACCCCTTTCCTCTGAAGGCTGTTGGCATCCACCCTGTCTGTCATGGCCGCGCTCAACAAACCAATTGCCTCCAAAAGGGTCGACTTTCCCGCACCATTCGCACCAATGAAAACATTTACTTTTCCCGGCTCAAATGAAGTATTATATAAAGATTTAAAATTGCCAAAAGATATTTTTTTCAAATTCATATTGCCACTTCCTTTCTCTGTAACCAAGTATAACACATCCCCCACATTAAATATAGCCATTTCGGCACTTTTTATCCATATCTAAAAAGCAGCAAACCCTCTCCGGATTCACTGCCTTTTTCCGTTCATTTTTTTATTCGGCCCTATTCCTTCGCCGCCCACATTTCGACCTCTATCAGAATCCCTTCCAGCAAGACGGCCTGCACCGCCGTCCGAACCGGCCTCGGCCGTGGTATCACATCCTGGTAAATGCCGTTAAATTTCTCCCAAAAAGCCAAGTCCTTCATATACACATTTACCTTGAACACGTCCTCAAAACTGCATCCTGCCGTTAGAAGCTGCTTTTTACAATTCTCCAGCGTCAATCGTGCCTGTCCCGCAAAGTCCATCGTCGGTATGCTTCCATCCGGGGCGATGCACGTCTGCCCGGAAATCACCACGAGCTTGTTGCACTCCACCTCCAGCACCGGGGAATATGGTCCCGCGGTCACATGCTGCGTCGCCCCTTCGGGAACCCTTTTCTTTTTATTCGCCATAACTTTTCTCATCTCCCGCCTTTTTTCAAATGTCCTTTTCTCCTTTTCGTCCCCATCCGGTCAATGCCATAAACAGCACCGTGAAAATCATCACGATTGGATAGAAGGACGTAAACATCGCCTGGTTTGCCGTCACCTGCGGAACGACGCCCGGAAACGCCTCCGCCACCTCGCCCGAAACCGTCATGACCGCCACGAGCGGCACCATGTACGGAAGTAAGTATGAAACCGTGCAGGCACTACAATCCATCAGATTCGCCAGCCGAACCCCGCTGATGTTAAATTTCTTTCCGATTTCCTTGAGCAGGGACGGTCCCGCCGCCAGCATCGCCACCGTGCTGAAATTAATGAGCGCGTCAAAAATTCCCATAATAATCAGGACGGACACCTCCGCTTTTTTCCTCGTCGTAATCAACTTCCCGATTAATTTCTCCCGAATGAAGGAGAGCACGCCGCAGCACTCCAAAATATGAGCCATCGGAGCCAGCAAAACGGCCAATATGCACAATCCGAACATGCCGCTGACACCATTTACCAGCACGCCCGTTGGAGCTCCGTCTTCAATATGAATCAAATCATTTACCGTCAACAGTCCAAGTGCCAACGACTCGATAATCGCCAGCGCGCTGCCCCACGCAATGGATTCTACCAAATGGTGTCCCCGCACGGCCAGGAAAATCACCACGATTGCCGGAATCAACATGGGCAATGCCTTTGGATCCGCATATTCTCCCATGATTTTCGCGCTCTCGGCACTGTCCACGAAGTTGCCGCCGCCAAAAATCAGGAAAAGAACGCACGCCACGGCCGCCGTCACAATGACATATTTAAACCTCGAACGTACCACGTCACCGATTGCCACGTTGTTAATTTTTGCCGACGTGATCGTCGTGTCCGAAATCGGAGCCAGGTTGTCGCCAAAGCAGCCGCCCGACACGATTGCCCCGGCCAGGACGGCCGGATTTGCCCCGACGATGACCCCCGCCGGATAAATGACGGCCATGCACGGGATAATCGTCCCCATGCTCGTCCCCGTCGCGCACGCATAAATCGCACAGATGATAAATGCGGCCACGCAAAACATCGCTCCCGAAATATTTGCCTTCGATGCCAGCCAGACCAAGCCGTTGACCAGGCCGGAAGACTTTAAGATTGCCCCGAAAAACCCGGCAATCAGCCAGCAGAGCACCGGCACGACGGCAACGGGATCCGCCATTCCCACAAAGATTTCCTCGCTGTACCCCCATCTGTCCTTCGCAAAAAACGCGCCGACAAGCAACCCAATCAGGGCAAATAGTGCCATTCCCGTCTCCGTGGGCGCGCCCATGACACAAATATACACCGTTCCCGCCAAAAATACCAAAAATGGAACCAAACCAACCGCCGAGCCGCCATAAAATTCTATTTTCTTTTTTTCACTCATCGTCTTTCCATGGCAAGATGCCATGCCCTCCTTTACTTTCTCAGTTCTTTCGCCTTTGTTATCACCACGGCCTTATTTTCCAGTCGGTTCGGCAGGTCAGGATATTTCAGCCCGTGTGCCGTCACCAGGGAAACGATTCGGTCGTCCTTGTGAAATGCCGGGTTTGCGCACAGCTTCTTGACCGCCCCGACGGCCGCCGCCCCGGCCGGTTCGGCAAAGATTCCCTCCAAGTAACACAGTGCGTGCCAGCATTCGAACAGCTCTTCTTCTGACAAGGTAATGCAGTCACCCCCGGATTCCCGGATTTGACGGATGGTAAATTCCCCGTCCTTTTCATACCCGACCAACTGGTCGGCGATTCCGCCCGCGATGGTATGCTCCGTTTCCGCTTCCGAACACACTCTTTGATTTGTATAAAACGCTTTCGCGATTGGCGAGCAGTTTTCCGCCTGGACTCCCACCATGCGCGGCACTTTTTCCACCAGCCCCAATGCTTTCAAATCCTGGTAACCTCTTAACACGCCGCTAAGCAATGGTCCCGTTCCGATTGGCACGATAATCCAATCCGGCACCTTCCCGTTTAACTGCTCGTAAAGCTCGTAAGCAATCGTCTTGTCCGCTTCCACGGTATAAGGATTAATATAGGTCGATGTCAAATTGACATATCCGTATTCCTGGCAAGCCTCCTTGACCAGGCCGAAACAATCACTATAATTCCCGTCCACATAGAAAATACTGGCTCCATACGCAAGCAACTGGGCGATTTTTCCTTTTGCCGTGTCCTTCGGGGCACAGACAATGCTTTTCATGCCCGCCTTCGCCGCATATGCCGCGACAGACACGCCCGCGTTCCCTGTCGAGGCAACCGCGACGGTATCCGCCCCGCATTCCTTTGCGACCGAAATGCCAACGGATGTCGGCCTGTCCTTGAACGAAGCGGTCGGATTGGAAAATTCGTTCTTTACATATAAATTTTCAATTCCTAAATCCCGGTATATCCTTTCCGCACGAACCAGAGCCGTCATGCCCTCTCCCAGGGTTACAATATTTTTCTTATCCTCAACCGGAAGAAATGCCTTGTACCTCCACATGCCTGCTAAATTCATGTCGCAAAAATCGGAAAACACAGTAGGTGCCGCGTTCTTCCCGGACTTTTTGTCCGAATCCATGCCTAGAACCTTCCCGGACTTTTTGTCCAGACCCATGCCTGAAACCTTTCCGGACTTTTTGTCCAGATCCGCGCCTGGATTTTTGTCTTCCTCATACCCGACCTGCAGGATGCCGCCGCAGTACGGGCATTCATACAAGAACGGACGCACCGCCGACATTTTCGCAGGACGCGCTAAATCCACATGGCTCGATGCTTCCGCATCATGTGAAGGAACCGTCAAATCCACGTCTGAATACTTCTCATGGCAGTCCACGCACGTCAAATATCGTTTTCTCACAAAATCCCTCCTTTTCTTTTTCATTTTCATAAACGGCCATTTATCGTATTCTTATCATATCACGCTCTTTTTTCTTTTGCAATACTTTTTGTCTAATTTATTTTTATTTTTTATAAAAAAAGTATTTTTCCTTTTTATACAAATTTTATTGGAAATATATTTCCATTTTTGCTATACTACTCATAGATGTCGTGAGTGAAGAGGCAGGCGCACAAAGATAGTTACAGTTCAGCCTTGGGCTGAACTGTAACGGGCATCACCCGCATTTTTAATTTGCCTTCGGCAAAGCGGGTGATGCATTGGCCAGATTTACGTGCATCCTCCGAGCCAGTCAGCGTAGTGACTGGCTCGGGACTGAACTGTTACCAAAAATGTATTTTGTCAGCATAGCTGACTTGTGCGCCGCAAGAACGCCGGTGGCGTTTTTGAATTTCAACTATCGGGGGTAAATTATGAATCATATTTCAGAAGAAAAAGAATTATTTACACAAATATTGGACATGCTGGCATCCCACATGGGAAATTCTGCCGAAATCGTACTGCATGACTTGACAAAGGACTATGAACACACGATTGTCGACATTCGAAACGGCGAGATTACCGGCCGAAAGGTCGGGGGCTGCGGCAGCAACCTCGGCCTTGAAGTCCTGAAGGGGGTCGCGGTCAACGGGGACCGCTATAATTATGTAACCCAGCTTCCCGAGGGAAAAATACTTAGAACCTCTTCGCTTTACATTCGAGACGACAACGGGAAGGCCATCGGCTCCATCTGTATTAACACGGATATCACCGACACTTTAAAATTTGAAAAATATTTGCACGACCACAACCAGTTCATCGTTTCCGAAGAAGACACGGAGATTTTGTCCAACGACATCGGACAGATTCTGGAACATATCATGAACCGGGCGCAGCTTTATGTGGGAAAGGCCCCGGATCGGATGAACAAACAAGAAAAACTGCAGTATTTAAAATATTTGGATGAAAAAGGAGTCTTCCTCATCACAAAGGCCGGGAAAAAAGTGTGCGACACATTAAATATCAGCAAAGGGACACTGTATACTTATCTGGACGAGGCCAGACTTTTATAATCCCGCCAGCCCCATCTATGCCTTATCATATCGTCCATCATGCAGTGTGCAAATACTACTTAGTAACAAAGAGTTTCGCTTGCGAAACTCTCGCGCCGGAGCGCGGCTGCGCCAGCAGCCATTTTCCTTATGCGCGAAGTGCGCATCCCCCGGAGGATTTTGTGTTATAGGGAACGAAGTTTCCTATAACACAAAAAAGAGAATGCGCCTCCCGGTTATTCCAGAGGGGTGCATTCTCTTTTCTTTCCATTCTTTTACCCTATCGAGTCAAATTCCTCGCATATCTCTTTTGAAGGCGGTGCCGTAACGAGTGACACAACCACGATCGCCACGCTGCCCACGATGAAGGCCGGCAACAGCTCATAAATGTTCCATGCGCCTCCCAGCGGACGCACCAGGTATTTCCATACGAATACCATCACGCCGCCCGACACCATGCCGGCAAGCGCCCCTGCCAAATTGGTGCGTTTCCAGAAAAGGGAAAACAGCATGACCGGCCCAAACGCCGCCCCGAACCCGGCCCAGGCAAACGATACGATGGTAAATACGGAGCTGTTCGGATCCCACGCCAGCACGATTGCCACCAATGCAATCCCCAATACGGTCAACCGTGCCGCCTGCATGGACTTCTTCGTGTCCATTTTCACCTTGAACACGTCCTGCAGCAGATTTTGAGAGACGCCGGAAGCCGCCGTCAGAAGCTGGGAGTCCGCCGTCGACATCGTACATGCCAGGATGCCCGCCAACACGACACCCGCTACCAATGCTGCCAAAAATCCGTTCTGGGATAAAAGGCTGGCAAACTGAATCACGACCGTCTCGGAGTCCGCGCTGCTTGAAAACATCGGAATCGCCCCCGCCACGGACGCACCATATCCGATGATTCCTATCAGGATTGCCACGAACATGGAAATCACGACCCATATACTGGCAATCCGACGGGAAGTCTTAATCTTCGTCTCATCCTCCATCGCCATAAACCGAAGCAGGATATGCGGCATTCCGAAATATCCCAGCCCCCAGGCCAGCGTAGAAAGTATGGTAATAAATCCGTACGGCGTGGACGTTCCGCTTGCCATGTCATGCATGGCCGTCATTGACAAATAGCCGCCTAACGCCTTCGCATTGTCCATCACGGCTCCCCAGCCGCCGGCCATGTGCGCCCCGAAGAACACGATGATTACCAGGGCAATGGTCATTACGATGCTCTGCACCAGGTCTGTCGTGGACACTGCCAAAAATCCGCCCAGAACCGTATAACCCACGATGACGATTGCGCCAATAATCATTGCCACATGATAATTGATGCCAAACAAACTGTTAAATAAAGTTCCAATCGCCTTGAACCCGGATGCCGTATACGGAATGAAGAAAATCAAAATCACGATTGCCGCGATGCTCATCAGGATATTTTTTTCATCATGGTAACGTCTGGAAAAAAAGTCCGGAATCGTAATCGCGTTACACTTAATCGAGTAACGGCGCAGACGCTTTGCCACAATCAGCCAGTTAAAGTAAGTTCCCACGCCCAGGCCAATCGCCGTCCAGCCCGCGTCGGCAATTCCGCTCAAATACGCCACTCCCGGCAGCCCCATCAAAAGCCAGCTGCTCATGTCCGAGGCCTCCGCGCTCATGGCCGCCACCAACGGCCCTAATTTTCTGCCGCCCAGATAAAACTCACTGGCGGAATCACCGCTTCCCTTTTTGTTGAAATAATAGCCAATGTATATCATCAACGCCAAATACGCGACAATCGCTATGATGATACCTATTTGTCCTGTTAACATAATACTCTCCTTCCCTACTGTATGTAATTGTCTGCAAGCGCAAACACGAGCATTATAGCATACTAAATTGTGGACTGCAATACAGAACAAATTATAGAATAAATACCGTACTTTATATCTGAAAAATATAGAAAAAGCGTTGGTAAATCAGCATTTTTTACCAGACGCTTTTTAATAACTTTCTTCAAACATAAAACATTATTTTTAATATAATTTACTCTTACTTCACCCCTCCACCCGGAAGCTATGCAAAAATCCCGGCATCACCCGCTTGCTATACTCCTTGAGGGAATATTCTCCCCCGCACAAACACCAATCGTAAAGCAATGCCCGTTCACAAAGCGCATATAACTTCATCATGTCATTGACACTGGATTTCGTGGACAACTGGCCATCCTTCTGCCCTTGCGCGATAATCTTCCGCAGCAATTTATAGTACGTCCGGTTGTGGTTGAGCAAGTGCTTCTCCCCGCTCGTTACCAACTGGGTGGACAGAAGTCTTGCCAAAAGCTCCATGGAAATACTATTTTCCACCATGCCAAAAAGTTCTTCATTTAAATAAAGCAACTTTTCCATGGCCGACATTTGCGGGTCAAGCTCCTCCATCAACGCCTCGTATTTCTCGTCAAACAATGTACTCAAGGTGCTTAGCAGTGCATCCTTCCCTTCAAAATAGTGATAGAAGGAGCCCTTCGACGTCTGGGAAAGCTCTATGATTTCTTCCACCGTGGTGTCCTCGTACCCCTGCTCGTAGAACAACTCCCAGGCCGCGCTGACAATTTTCCCCCTTGTATTTCTTGCCTTTTTCTTCGCCATACATGCGCCCCTCCATCAAAATCAGAACAGTAACCGACTGTCGTTCTGCGTGTCACGCCACCACGATGGTATATTTACGTGAGAAAACCCCTTTGCTTTCCACGCTGTTAATTCCTGGTTTTTCCGAAATGTCACCGGCAAACCCTTTGTCGTCACAGCGTCCCGCCCAGGGCTCCAGGCAGACAAACGGGGCATCCTTTACCGACCAGATGCCATAATTTTCAAACCCTGCGCAGCGCATCCCGACATATGGGCTACCATCCTTGTGACAGAGCCACGCTTCCTCGATTTGCCCATTATCAAACACAAGCGCGTCCTTCGAAAACATTTCCTCCGTAAGCGGACACATTTCCCGCTCAAGCTCTAACGTATACGTCGCATCCGGGACACCGGTTCCGCTGTCCGGGTCAAGCAAAATGTAGGCAAGCCGCTCCTTGCCCGGGAACCGCAGGCAATAATCCGCCTTCGTTTCCGTTTGATTTGCAAAACGGAAAGCCGGATGACCGCCGATGGTAAAATACATCCGTCCCTCCCCGGCATTTTTCACCAGCCACTCCACCTCTAATTCCTTTTCACAAAGGCGATACGTAATGGTCAATTCAAAATCATATGGATATACCTTCTTACTCTCCTTGGATGCGCGAAGGACGTATGACGCATCCTCCTTGCCCGATTGAGTGCACGTAAATACGCTGTCCCTGGCAAATCCATGCTGGGAGGTCGGATACTGCCTTCCGCCAATCCTGACCGTGTTTTGATATGTCTTTCCCACGTTCGGGAAAAGTATGGGCGAATGGCGTTTCCAGTAAGTCGGATTTCCCTCCCAAAGAATCTCCGTATCCTTTTCCTTGTCATAAATACGGGTTACTTCCGCACCCGGCTCGGCAATTTCCACTACTAAAAAATCATTTTCCAGTCTCATATTTTCCTCTCCCTTCCACAAGCGTCCCCCTCAACGCCGCCGGCATGGCGTTTCGCAGGCAACCGCGCCAAATCACTCAGAATCCTCCGTGGCATTTTCTCCCGGCTTCACACTCTTTTCCAGCAAGTAGGCCGCCACCTTCTCCTGCAGAATCGTATTTTTTATCATGTCCGCGTCGTAGGTTTGCTTGAACTGCTCGACGTCATCATAACCAATCGTCCTGGCAAGCTCCTCCACGTCCTTCTCGTATTCGTCCCCGGTGCTTTCCAGTTCATGCTCCTCTGCGATTAATTCGCATGCAAGCTTGACCTTGACGTAGTTTTCCGCCGAGGTTTGTGTCTGCTTGTCAAACTCCGCTTCCGTCATGCCAACATAATTTTCTACAAACGTCGCCAAATCCACGCCATAAGCTTGTGCATAGGTCTGGTACTGGCTCTGCACCAACTCCACCTGCGCCTCGACCTCCCCTTCCGGGTAGGATTTTGCCGTTATATTTGGCAAAAGAGCGTTAAACACGGCATTCACCGTGTCCTGGTGCGCCCGGTACGCATTGTCCTCTGTAAGTCCCTCGCGAATTTGCTCCCTATATTCCTCCACCGTCTGCGCGCCATTTCCGTTTTGTACGACCCACTCGTCCGTGAGCTCCGGCATAATCATCTGATAAATGCCGTTCAGCTTGATATGAAATACCGCGACTTTGCCCGCATAATCCGGATTTGGCTTATACGGGGTAGGAAACTGTACCGTGATGTCAAACTCCTCTCCCGTCCGATGTCCCACAATCTGTTCCTCAAATCCCGCGTATTCCTCCGTTGCCCCGATAAAGCTCCCGGATCCAATGACCAAATCAGAACCCGTATCCGTTCCTCCTGGAAAGACTTCCCCGTCAAAACTGCCGGAATAGTCTATATTTACCGTGTCCCCCTCCTGCACCGCGCGATCCGTGATCTCCTCCCGAATCTGGGAATAACTTAACATCCCGCTGATATAATAGTCGACCGTCTCGTCCGTCACTTCCTCGGGTTCGACCGCCTCTACCTCCAGACCTTCATACTTCTCAATCGTAATGTACTTATTAGACAGCTTTCCACTGCCGCACCCGGCCAGCGTCGCCGCCAACATCGTACACAAAGCACCCATCATCCATCTTTTCTTCATTTCAAATCCAATCCTTTCCCTTCTGTTCCTCATAATCCATCCTCTCCGTCACTTCGCCGTACATGCGCACTCGTTAGGACAAATTATAACGTCCCTTCTTTTATACCATATTTCCGCACTAAAAAAAAGCTTTTTCTGTTGCACTTCGCCGGAAAGAATGATAAACTGATACTATTGTTACCACAAAGAAGGAGGGGTTGACATGAAATTATGGATGGTACTGCTGATTATATTGGCAATCCTGGTTGTCGCGCTGGTTGTTTTGTATTTTCTGGGCAAACGGGCCGAGAAAAAGCAAGCCGAGCAAAAAGAACAGCTTGATGCCGTTGCCCAGACATTGAACATGCTGATTATTGACAAGAAAAAGCTAAGAATCAAGGATGCCGGGTTTCCGGCGATGGTACTGGAAAACACGCCGAAGTACCTACGCTGGTCCAAGGTTCCGGTCGTAAAGGCCAAGGTCGGGCCACGCATCATGACGTTGATGTGTGACATACAAATCTACGACTTGATTCCGATTAAGAAAGAGGTCAAGGCCGTCGTCAGCGGAATCTATATCACCAGCGTGAAGGGAGTTCGCGGGCCGCTCGAAACGCCGAAAAAGAAAAAGCTTTTCGAGCGCATAAAGGATCGCATCAAGGGCGAGGACGCGAACGCAAAAAATGAGAAACAAGGCAAGGATTCCAAGGAAAACAAGGCCGAAAAAAATAATGACGGCAACAGTTCCAAACCAGAAGCCAAAGTTGTCAAGAGCACTGCCGCCAACAATGAAAGCAAGAACGCAAAGCCTAATTCTGCCAATATGGTAACGGGCAAGAATGCGGATGCAAAAGAAAGCGGCGATGGCAAAGGCAAGGGCGGAAAATCCGCCAACAGCGGAAAAAGCACCGGAAGCAAGGGCAGCAAGGGCCAGCAACGGAAAAAAGCCAAAAAGAAAAAATGACGTAACTATTCAGGACAGCAGCAATATGACAAAAAAATCCGTGCATCCGCCGAATTTACCTGGCGAATGCACGGATTTTTCATATTCTAAACGACCAGCAAGCATGCGGTATTAAATTTTTCATGCTTCCTCCTCTAAAGCGAAAACCCCTCACTATCCCGAGGGATAATATTCACTTTCACCGTACAGTCGGCAAGGGGTTCATAATTAATGTCCATCTCATAATCCACCCTCACGTCTATGTTTTTCTCCGTGACCTTCATGTCTATGTTTCTGGTATTTAGCCCCACCATGATCTGCCCAAACGGAGTCTGGTAATAAGTAACGTTCTTTTTCTTTTTTTCAAATACCATGTGCGCGTTGGTAATGCCCGTCTTGATAATCTCCATGCTGCCGTTCTCGCTGATTTTAATCCTATTTTTGGTCACACCGGGAACCCCTTCCACCAACTCGTCAAACAAAACATAGTGCTTGCCGTTCTTTAAAAAATAGCTGGCCGGAGTCACGACCTCCAACGGCATGCTCTCCTCCTCATTTCCCGCCATTTCCAGCTGGATGCCGGAAATGCTGACAAGTACGTCCTTCGTCATGCGTATATCCCCCTTACTATGAACACTTGGCAGTTTTTCAGTATTCCTCAATATTTACCACGTTTGTCTCTGGTACGTCAAACGGCATCACCGTATTGGCAAAATTACGAAATTTCTCCGCCGCGTCACTGACGTAAAATTCATAATGGCTATGCATCCCGCTCCGGTCATTTAAAAGCTCCCGCTTCTCCAACAAGAGCTTGAGGTCCATCGCCGTCTCATAGGCCGGATTGACAATCGTTATCCCCTCGCCCAAATACTCCCTGATTTTAGAACGAATCAACGGATAATGCGTACACCCCAATATTATCGTATCTATATCCCCGTCCTTCATCGACTCCAGATAATATTCGATAATCTCCTTTGTCACGACATGCTCTTTGAATCCCTCTTCCACCAACGGCACAAATAAGGGACAAGCTTTCTCCGTCACCTCTATCGCCGGGTTCATCCCCTGGATGACCCTCGTGTATACGCCGCTTCGCACCGTGGCATCCGTTCCGGCGACCCCGATCTTCTTACGGCGCGTCACCTCCACGGCGGCCCGCGCGCCCGGAATCACCACGCCCATGATGGGCACGTCAAATTCATGCCGCACCGCGTCCAACGCCAGGGCGCTCGCCGTATTGCAGGCGATAACGATGGCCTTCACCTGCTTTGTCCGCAAAAAACGGATAATCTGCTCCGAAAAACGAATAATTGTATTTTTTGACTTGCTTCCGTACGGGACACGCGCCGTATCTCCGAAATACACGATATTTTCGTCCGGGAGCTGACGGATGATTTCCCGTACCACCGTCAGCCCGCCGACCCCGGAGTCAAACACTCCGATTGGCGCCGTCTTTAAACACGCTTTCTTCACGGCCGTCTCCTTCTTCTTCCTTTCAAGCCTGATGCCATCTCTTTTGATAATACCACGGATTGCTACGCGCTTCGCGCTCTCGCAATACTAGATGGCCAGCATTTTTGATATGTCATACTGGAAGTTGGAAATATGTTTCTTCATGGACAACGCCTCGTTGATGTCATAATCAACGAATTCTCCGTTTGAATATCCCACGACACGATTGTACTTTCCATTGGCCAGCAGTTCTACCGCCATCGCCCCCATCGTAGAAGCATACACACGGTCTTTGCAGGTCGGGCTGCCACCGCGCTGCATGTGTCCGATAATCGTGGCACGCGTCTCAATGCCCGTGGCCTCCTCAAGTCTCTTCGCCATGTTCATCGTATCGCCAATCCCCTCGGCATTGATGATGATGTAGTTCTTCTTGCCGCGTCTTTTACATTCCATGATGTCCTCTACCAGGGCCGCCTCGTCATAATCATGCTCCTCCGGCATCAGAATCCGCTCCGCGCCGTTGGCAATTCCGCACCACAGTGCAAGGTAGCCCGCGTCACGGCCCATGACCTCGATGATACTGCACCGTTCGTGAGAAGTGGACGTGTCACGTACCTTGTCAATCGCCTCCATGGCCGTATTGACCGCAGTGTCAAACCCAATCGTGTAATCCGTGCAGGCAATGTCAAGGTCAATCGTTCCCGGCAACCCGATTACCTTCACGCCCAGATTCGCCAGTTTCTGCGCCCCTGCAAAGGAACCGTCACCGCCGATGACAACCAATGCGTCAATGCCATACTTCTTACAAATGGCTGCCGCCTTTTGCTGCCCTTCCTCCGTGCGCATGCTCTGGCAACGCGCGGTCTGCAAAATCGTACCGCCGCGCTGAATCGTATCCGACACGTCACGCGCGGACAAATCAATAATTTCCTCCTTCAAAAGACCATGGTACCCCCTCCGAATACCGCGCACCTTGAATCCCTTGGAAAGTCCGGTACGAACCACCGCACGAATCGCCGCGTTCATTCCCGGAGCGTCACCTCCGCTCGTCAATACGCCAATCGTACGAATCTGGTCTTCAATCTCGTCCATCAGTTCCCTTCTCTTTGCCTCTGTCATTTTTCTCATCCACCTTTCCGCTTCCACGTAATGAAAAGATTGCCTAAAATTTAACACACTATTTTTCCGCTCTATTTTATACTATTTAAAAGTGGTTTTCAATAGTCTTTTCGACTACTTTTACCCTCTTTTCCCCATAATGATTCATCAATCTGCTCAACACCTGCGGATTAATCCTGATATTGCGGTTTTTTGGGAGCCTTTTGACCGCCCGCTCGGCCTGGCAAAATATTACCACCTCGTCATCTCCCTCGGAGTCCGCCAGATATCCGTTGACAATCTGCTCATTTTCCAGATAACTGTTCTTATCCGGGAACTGTATCCACAATTCCCGCCGGATTTTCTCAAACGGGATGACCTGCTCGCAGATTAATTTGCTGGCCTTCTCGTCCTCCTCGGACACCCTGCCTTTGATAAACACCTTCTGATCCAACTCCAAAAGGTCCTTATTTTTTTCATAGTCACGGGGAAATACGACGACCTCCACGGTTCCAAGCAAATCCTCAATCGTCAAAAAAGCCATCACCTGGTTCGTCTTCGTCACTTTCACGGTACGGTCACTAATCATCCCGCCGATAATCTCCTTCGCGCCGTCGTGCACCTTCGACCGCCCGGTTTCCTCATCCGGCTGGAAGTCCGCCGTGGTGGCGGAAATCATCTTTTTCCAGTTCTCTTCATAAGCCTGCAAGGGATGACCGCTGATATAGATGCCAAGCACTTCCTTCTCAAATGCCAGCATATTTTCCCGGGCATACTCCCCGACATCCGGCATCTTAATCTGAAAATCCGCCTTTTGCTCCTCGCCGACGAAGTCAAACAAGGTCATTTGACCGCTCATCGCGTACTTTTTCTCCTGGTTCACCTGCTCCGTGACCTGCACGTATATCGTCATGAACTGCTTTCTGGTTCCTCCCAGGCAATCCAGCGCCCCGGCCTTGATCAGGTTTTCAATCACCCGCTTATTCAAGGTTTCCTTCACGGACATCCGATGAATAAAGTCCTCCAGGTTCTTAAATTCACCAAATTCCTTCCGCTCGGCCACGATGGCGTGAATGATTGGCTTTCCGATACTTTTAATGGCGGCGAGCCCATAGCGTATCTTCCCGTCGTCTACGGAAAAGTCCGCATAGCCACGATTAATGTCCGGCGGCAGGATTTCGATGTCCATCTGGCGGCAGGCGTAAATATATTCCGACACCTTGGACGGGTTTTCAATGACGGACGTCATCAAGGCCGCCATGAATTCCACCGGGTAATAATATTTCAAATACGCCGTCTGGTAGGCGACCACGGCATAAGCCGCCGCATGGGACTTATTGAACGCGTACTTGGCGAAATCTATCATCTCATCATATATTTTATTCGCCACCTGCTCGCTGATGCCATTTTTAATGCAACCGGGGACGTTCGTCTCCTCGTCTCCATAAACGAACGTCTGCCGCTCCTTCTGCATGACGTCGGCTTTTTTCTTGGACATGGCACGGCGCAACAAGTCGCTTCGTCCCAGCGAATACCCCGCCAGGTCGCGCACGATTTGCATGACCTGCTCCTGATAAACGATGCAGCCATACGTCGGAGCCAGAATCGGCTCCAATTGCGGGCAGTCATAAGTGATGGACTTCGCGTCATTTTTTCCCCGGATGTACTGCGGGATAAAATCCATCGGTCCGGGACGGTACAGCGAAATTCCGGCGATGATGTCCTCCAGGCTGTGTGGCTTTAGCTCCTTCATGAAACCCTTCATCCCCGCACTTTCCAACTGGAAAATGCCGTCCGTCTTCCCGGTTCCGATATAATCCAGCACCGCCTTGTCATCGTAATCAATCCGCTCCATGTCAAGCGTTGGATTTTTTAAATGCGCAAGCCGCACCGCGTTCTGAATCACGGTCAGCGTTCGCAGCCCCAGAAAGTCCATTTTCAAAAGCCCGAGTTCTTCCAACGTCGTCATCGTGAACTGGGTCACGATCGTCCCGTCCGACGCGCGGGACAACGGTACGTACTCGTCCACTTCCTTCTGGCTGATGACCACGCCGGCGGCATGCATGGAGGAATGTCTCGGAAGCCCTTCCAGACGCTTCGACATGTCAATCAGGTACTTCACCTGCTCGTCCGACTCATAGCTTTTCCGCAGCTCGGGATTCATTTTCAGTGCCTTGTCCAGCGTGATGTTCAGCTCCTGCGGCACCATCTTGGCAATGGAATCGACAAACGCGTATGGTAAATCCATCACCCGTCCCACGTCGCGAATCACGCCCCGCGCCGCCAGCGTACCGAAGGTGACAATCTGTACCACCCGGTCCTTACCGTATTTTTCCGTCACGTAATCAATGACCTCCGGCCTGCGCTCAAAGCAAAAGTCCACGTCGATATCGGGCATGGTCACACGCTCCGGGTTCAGGAACCGTTCAAACAGAAGCTGGTAGCGAATCGGGTCAATATTGGTAATCTCCAGGCAATACGACACGATGCTGCCGGCCGCCGAACCCCGCCCGGGTCCCACGGCAATCCCATGATCCTTGGAATACTTGATGAAGTCCCACACGATGAGGAAATAATCCACATACCCCATGCTCTGTATCGTATCCAACTCATATTTCAGCCGCTCCCGCAATTCCTCGGACGGGTTTTCATAATGCTTTTCCAGTCCCTCGTAGCACAGCTTGTTCAAATATTCCCATGAGGTCAGACCGTCCGGCACGTCGAACCTGGGCAGCTTGGTCACGCCAAACTCAATCTCCACATGACAACGGTCGGCAATTTTCTGCGTGTTCTCCAACGCCTGCAGCGCATAGGGAAACAACTCCGCCATCTGCTCCGGTGACTTCACGTAATACTGCCCGCCTTCGTATCGCATCCGGTTCTCGTCGCTTAACTTCTTTCCGGTCTGGATGCACAGAAGGATGTCGTGCGGCTTTTCATCCTCCGCATAGGTATAATGCACGTCATTGGTCGCCACCAGGTCAATTCCCAGCTCCTGCGACATTTGCAACAGCCGCTGGTTCACCATGGCCTGCTCGGCAATCCCATGGTCTTGCAGCTCCAGGAAATAATTTCCCTTGCCGAAAATGTCCTGATACTCTAACGCCTTTTCCTTCGCCTCCGCATACATTCCCTTGGCCAGGTATCTCGGCACCTCGCCCGCCAGGCAGGCACTCAGGGCGATGATTCCCTCGTGGTACTCACGCAGGATTTCCTTGTCCACGCGCGGCTTGTAATAGTAGCCTTCCGTGAATCCCCGGGAGACGATTTTCATCAGGTTGGCATAACCCGTGTTATTCTCCGCCAGCAACACCAGATGGTAATAGCGATCCTCGCCGCCGGTCACCTCCCGGTCAAAACGGGAGTTTGGCGCCACATAAACCTCGCAGCCCAAAATCGGGTTGATTCCGGCCTTTTTCGCCGCCCGATAAAAATCAATCACGCCGTACATCACGCCATGGTCGGTGATTGCCGCGCTGTTCATCCCCAATTCCTTGACACGCGCCACATATTCTTGTATTTTATTTGAGCCGTCCAACAGACTGTACTCCGTATGGACGTGCAAATGCGCGAAATCCATGTGTCACCTCGCTTTCTTCTTTTCCGAACGTTGAATGGGCTATGACAGTTACTATTCGCAGCCTATGATACCAAAAATTTCCGTAACATTTTCTCATCTTCCGCCTCGTACGTGACGATCTCCATTTCCGGAGTTTCATCCCCGGAAAACAACTTCGCCACGGAGACATACTGACAGAGCTTGGAACGCAGATTCAATCTGTCCCCCTCAAGCGTCACCAGTTCCACTTTTCCTTTGCATTGATCGACTACGGCAAAGAACGCTTCAATGTCAGTAATGCCATGTACCTTCATGCATTACGCCTCCTTTTTCAGTCGAATGCTCTCCTCGCCAAGTTCAATCTCACCCTGCTTTAACAGCCTTCCCACGGCACGCTTAAACGCGGCCTTGCTCATGTCAAGCTCTGACTTGATAAGCTCTGGATCCGCCTTGTCTGAAAATGGCAGCTCCCCGCCCTTTGCCTGTAAGGCTTCACGAATCTTTTCCGCGTCCTTGTCCATCTGCTCCGGAATTCTCTCACGAACGCTAAGCTCCATCTTTCCGTCCGACTTGACTTCCATTACACGGGCTTCCACGAAGGTGCCAATCTCCAAATCGCCAAAGCACTCCTTCTTGGGAATCCGTGCCGAATACTGGTTGTCGACCGCCACGAACGCCCCCCAGCCTTCACTGGTGTCATAAATGATGCCCGTGACCCTGTCGCCTCTTTGATACGGAGGATTCGTTTTCAGCATCCGGTAAATCTGCGTCGTCGCGCAAAGACGCTCGCTCTTGTCAATATACAAGGAAACCAGACATTGGTCCCCCTTCTTGACCCTCACCGTCTGCTGCTTAAACGGCAGGAACAAGTCCTTTTCCAATCCCCATTCCAAAAAGGCACCGTATTTATTCGTGTCCGCCACCGTAAGTACCGCCAATTCCCCAAGCATCAGCTTTGGCTCCCGCGTCGTGGCAATCAGCCTGTCCGAGGAATCCTTGTACAAAAAGACCTCCACCTCGTCCCCGATGTCAACGCCTTCCGGGATCTGCTTCTTCGGCAACAACACGCGCTCCTTGTCGTCCCCAAGATATACGCCAAAATCCACCCTTTTTACCACCGTCAAAACTTGTTTTTTTCCTAATTTCATGTTCCTCCGTCCTTTCACTTTCTTTTTTCTGCAATGTGTCGCGCCACGTAGACCCCGCTGGCCGAAGCATGTGACAGTGAGTGCGTCACGCCGCTTCCGTCTCCGATGACATACAGTCCCTTATAAAGTGTCTCCAGATTCTGGTCAATCTCCACTTCCATATTATAGAACTTTACCTCCACGCCGTAAAGAAGCGTGTCGTCATTTGCCGTCCCGGGTGCAATCTTGTCCAGTGCGTAAATCATCTCGATGATGCCGTCCAGAATCCGCTTTGGCAATACGAGACTCAAGTCTCCCGGCGTGGCCGCAAGCGTCGGCCTTACCAGCCCTTCCTCGATGCGCTTCTCATTACTGCGCCGCCCGCGAATCAAGTCGCCGAAGCGCTGCACGATGACCCCGCCGCCCAACATGTTGGACAATCTGGCAATGCTTTCCCCGTAACCGTTGCTGTCCTTGAACGGCTCCGAAAAATGCTTCGCCACCAACAGCGCAAAGTTCGTGTTCTTCGTCTGTTTCTTCGGATCCTCGTAGCTGTGCCCGTTGACAGTGACAATCCCCTTTGTGTTTTCATTTACCACGATGCCATATGGGTTCATGCAGAAAGTCCGTACATTGTCTTCAAATTTCTCTGTACGATACACAATCTTACTCTCATATAGCTCATCTGTCAAATGGGAAAATATTTCTGCCGGTAATTCCACACGCACGCCCAAGTCCACACGATTGGAACTCGTCGGTATCTTTAATTCCTCGCAGACCTGCTGCATCCACTTGCTGCCGCTTCGCCCCACGGAAATGATACATGTCTCACACTCGTCGCTGCCGCCCGCATAATGCACACGATACCTATACGCGCCGCCATTCGCCTGGCAAGCCGCGGCTTTTTCATCCGCCTCTTGGACGACCGTGCCCTCTTCCCCGATCATTTCCAACCGCTCCACCTCGCAGCGGAACTTAAAGTCTACCTTGTCCTTCAACTCGGCGTAGAGATTTTCAAGCACCACGTAATTGATGTCCGTCCCCAAATGGCGGACACTGGCATCCAGCAAATTCAATTTATTTTGCATACAGACCTTTTTCAGCCCCGTCCCCGCCGTCGAGTACATCTTCGTCCCCTCTCCGCCGTGGGTGACATTAATCTCGTCCACGTACCGCATCAGCTCAATTGCCTGGTCGCGCCCGATATGCTCGTAAAGCGTGCCGCCAAACGCATTGGTAATATTGTATTTTCCATCGGAAAATGCGCCCGCGCCGCCAAAACCACTCATGATGGCACATGTCGGACAGCCGATACAGCTTTTCACCTTCTTGCCATCAATGGGGCATTTCCTCTTCTCCAGCGGATTGCCCCCCTCGAAAACGGCAACCTTTAGGCTTTCATTTTGCTTCACCAACTCGTACGCCGAAAAAATGCCGCCCGGCCCGGCTCCGATAATAATCACGTCGTATTTCATATTTCATTTACTCCTTCTTTTAAAGTGTCAAGCGGATATTCGCAATCCGCTTCGCTACTTGCTCATAACCTCATTGCCGCTTCGCGGCATTTCAGTGGGAGCTTGTACTCCCACTGAAACAGGCAAGTCCGACCCCCGCTTTAAGAAGCGGGGTCTTCCCTGATGAAGTTATACTCGCTAACGATTTTATCGGTAGCGAGTATCGCGCCGGCCGCAGCCGCCAAACGGCATGTTTCCTTATGCGGCCGTGCGCATCATTTTATACTAAGCGGCAGTTATTTTCGCCGCTTAGTATAAACTCCACGACCGCGTAAATGCTTCCCTCTCCGTCGCAAAGCTCCACCACCGTCCGCTCGGCCTCCTCCGCGATAAACGGATGAATGACATCCCCCAGCACGGCGGATTTCTTATATTCTACCCGAACCTGTCGAATCACGCGCTCCACCGGGATTTCCTCTATCGCCATCTGCACGTACTGGCAGTTGTTGACATGCTCGTTCGTATCTATGTGGCAACGCTTCACCGTGAAAGGCTCCAAAGGCTTATGAATTTTGGGTAACGCGACTTTTCGGTCTTCATAAGGCATCTCAAGCGGCTCCTCCTGCCCATAGGCCTCCGTCTCGTCTTCACCGGGCCGCATCGGCCGCCCGCGCTCCGCGTCCATGTACACCCAGACGGATGCCGCCCGCGCCAAATGGTTCCCCTCCATATCATCGATAAAAAAGTTACGTTCGCCAATAATCCGCTTAAACGCCGTGGCAAACGTGCCCACGCGAATCTTTTCTCCCATCTTCGGATAACGGTCAATAATGACCTGCCAGTAAGAGAGCACCCACGCCCGCTTCTGCTCTTTCAGCCGCAGCACCCCATAGCCGATGTCCTCCGACTGGAACGTGCTGCAGTCCTGAAAATAATTGATAACACCGGGGAGCGTCAGCGTCCCCCGATGGTCAATCTCACTATACCGTACCCTTGCGTCAATCGTATACTTCATATCCTCCTCCTCGTCGCAAACTCCGGCGAGATTTTTCGCCTCTTGTCTCCTTAATAGAGTATAGACGATTTTCAAGATTTTCTCAACCTTTTTCCTTTTCGTATCATATTTTATATAGAATGAACCTATATCCTAATAGAGGAGCAAACCCATGCAACTGAGCAACAACACGCAAACCTATCTTTGTCGTTTTTACGAAATATTGGATACCATGATAAAGGACATGAGTGACGCACCACTTATTGACAGCGTGTCGCACAACTTCATCACACAAATGATTCCGCACCACAAGGCGGCAATTGAAATGTCAGAAAATCTCCTGCGGTATACCACTTTGATTCCGCTGCAGGAAATCGCGCAGACCATCGTCACCGAGCAGACGGAGAGCATCCATGACATGGAGGCCGCGCTGTGCCGCTGCAGCGGATGCGTCAACTCCCAGCAAGAACTTTGTCTCTACCAAAAACGGTTTGACCACATCGCGAATACCATGTTCACCCGCATGAACAATGCCTGCCGGGGCAATGACATTAACGGTAACTTTATACGTGAAATGATTCCGCATCACGAAGGTGCCATCCAGATGTCGAAAAACGCGCTATGTTTTCCCATTTGTCCGGAGCTCGTGCCCATCCTGAAGGCCATCATCACCTCGCAGGAAAAGGAAGTACGGCAGATGAAATGTCTGTTGCGGCAACAGTAGCCATCCAGCTATAAAACAAACACAATGTCAAGCGGATATTCGCAATCCGCTTTGCTACTTGCTCATAACCTCATTGCCGCTTCGCGGCATCTCAGTGGAAGTTTGTACTTCCAATGAAATAGGCAAGCCCCCCGCTTTAAGAAGCAGGGGACTTCCCTGATGAGGTTAAAATTTTCATGATACTTCTATCACTCCAGATACGCACCTCTCATCGGACTGACCGCACGCTCGGAAAATATACGGAGCACGCCGCTTTTGTATCTTGGCTCCCTCGGCCTCCAGTTCTTACGGCGAGATTTCAAAACGTCGTCAATCTGTGCCGAAGTTTTTCTCTCTCCCTTTATTCCAATAATGTTCAACCGACGTGCTTCCACATCGATTTCTATCAAGTCACCTTCCTCCACAAAAGCGATTGGACCGCCATCCGCCGCCTCCGGACTGCAATGACCTATGATCGAGCCGACGGATGCCCCGGAAAATCTCCCATCCGTAATCAGCGCGATGCTTTTCCCCAGCTCCTTGTCACTGCTGATGGCCTCCGACGTATAAAACATTTCCGGCATACCGCTTCCCTTCGGGCCTTCATGTCGAATAAAAACCGCCTCGCCCTTATGTATTTCATGCTTCAGAATCGCCTCCAGGCATTCCTCTTCGTTGTCAAACGGTCGCGCCCGCAAAATCGCCTTAAACATCTCCTTCGGACATGCCGTATGTTTGATCACTGCTCCTTCCGGTGCCCGATTCCCGCGCAAAACCGCGATACTGCCATTCGTTCCCAATGCCTTGCCATACGGACGTATAATATCAGTTCGAGTCAGGTGCACGCCATGCCGCTCGTTGAATTCTTCCAGGCGTTTTTCACACCGTTCATAATAATCATTTCTCTTTAACAATTCTAAATTTCCCCAAGGCTTTTTCCGGTTACCGTCATAACGTCCAAATGGAGAAACGGCTTTATTTCTTCCATGATTGCCGGGGTTCCTCCCGCATAATAATAGCACTCCGCCGGCCAACGTCCTGCCGGACGCACATCCAGAAGATAATATGCATTTCGGTGCAAACGGTCAAACGTATCTCCGGTAATCTCAATCCCAAGCTCATGGGCAATGGCCGGAAGATGTAATAGGCAATTGGTGCTCCTGGATATTGCCGCATGTACCAATATCGCATTTTCAAAACTTTCCTTTGTCACAATGTCACCGGGCCGCATGTTGGGCATCCGAGCCAATTTAACCGCCAGCCTTCCCGCCTGTCTCGCGTACTCTAAAATATCCTGGCCCCCGGCCGGCATCAACGCACTTCCCGGTAACGCCAGCCCCAACGCTTCCGCCATGATCTGCATTGTGGAAGCCGTTCCCAGAAAGGAACAAGCCCTATCAAGTTGGCTGGCATCCCCTTGTCACAACTTGCCAAATCCCCCCCGGCATCGAAGGTGGTCGCCCTGGCGTGAATTTCTATCATGTTTGCAATCATTTCCCGACTTACCAAACTGTAATTCATGCCATCCGTCCCCTGACTTTCCCCGTCGCAGATATCCGTACAAAAATACCTTGCGCCAAAACCGCCTGCCTCGTCAATGCCCTTTCTTACCTCTTCTACCAAAAGATTCAGATGCCTGCTACCCGGATGACTGTCGCCAAACGTACTCTCGATAATCACCTGCGGCTTTTCCAAATCCTCTTGTTTCCAGCCCGTACCCAAACGCAACGGGTCTAACTCCGGCGCAAGTTCACGCATTTTCTGACTGCGTAATTCCATCTTGTCACTCCTCCGTACCACTTCATATTCTCTCCATGAAATCCCGAATACGTTGTATGGCCACCTCCAAGTACTCATAAATCGCCATATGGGTAGCCGGACGTAATTCCACAAACTCCACCGGACCCCCCCCAGATGCTCTTTATAGTACAGATTTGACGCATAATCATATTCCGTTCCAGGATAAGGTGCAAAATAAAGAACCGGCACCGTGATGTCCGGCAAAATCGGGCGATAATCCTGATAGCCAGAATCAAACCATGTCGCGACATAGGCAAGCGGGTCACAATCCGCCTTCATTCCGCGGGCGACCACCTCTTGCGGCACAAACATCCGCTGTTTTCCATCCTCCTTCGGCACCCACGACAAATCAAAAATATCATTCTCCACCATTTTCTCCGGATACTCGCACTCCGTATAATACTTTGGCCCCATCCGAGGAATCAAGGTTAGTTCTCCGTTCCCGGGGAACTCCTCCCCGTCACATACCAACATTGAAACAAACTCGGAACCATTCAAGTATAACACCTTTTGAAACAGATATCCATCTGTTTATTTATCATGTGCAAAAATAGGGCGGAGTTATATTTCTTCTTTTTAACTAAAGAACATCAGCCGTGAATAGTAACTCACAAAAACTGTCTGGCATGCCTTGGTCACCCGTAATTACACAAATGTTCTACATTTTCCGGAACCCAAAATCGTATATCTCTATAACGAAAAGAACCTGCCTGATGAAGAAATCATAACACTTGACTTTGGAGGCCAAGGAACATTTGATTATCACGTCCCGGTCTATAAGTTAATTGAATCTTCCCCTCAAGAACTGGATGAGCAAAACATGATTATCTTGATTCCATTCATGATTCTACGTCTGCGCGAACGGCTCGAAAAAAGTCGCTCCAGGCAAGATATAAACGACTTGAAGTCCTTGATTTTTAATGATATACTCGGATTAATCAAAAAGAATCTTGGATCTGGTAACATCACTGCAGAAGATGCCAACCAACTATGGAGCATGGTAGTAACTCTGTACCGATACCTATATGCCAAGTACACCGAATTTGAAAAGGAGGGACTCAATAAAGACATGGATGATGAATTGATACTGGACTTTGACTTGATTCAAGAAAGGATATGAGAAAATCTCAGGGAAGAAGTCGCCGCGCAGGAGCAACTTGCAACCATCAAAAAATTATATTCAAAGCTCCACGATTCCGAGCAAGTCGCCCTCTTACTTGATTTGCCTCTGGAAACTGTTTTAGCCGCGATTTAAGACAACTTACGCACAGCCGCATGCGGAAACATGCCGCTTGTCTACGTTCCACTTCGATCCGTTCTAAACAAGCGTCGCGGGTGCTTAGAACCGGCTACGGCTGGCGCGATACTCACGGCAGACAACATCTGTCGTGAGTATAAAAATATGCACCTACAATATAGGGAATTTGAAGATATGAAAAAAGTGCTTTTGCTATTTCCCATATATGTGCTCTTCCGCCACATATGCGTGCTCCGTCGTAATCACGCACTGGTAGCCCGCATCCATTGCCCGCACCTTCTCACACAACGCGTTTCGAATCTCCCGCTGCCGCTCCTCCCCGTCGGAAAACGGCACTACCAGGTCAAAAATCAGGTTCGTCTGTTTCTCCCCTTTCACCATGCGGAAATCATGAAGCGTACACCGCGCGTCAATCTCGTGCAACGCCTCCACGATTCTTTCATGAACCGCCTGCACCTCCTCGTCATGCATGTCAATCGGATCCATGTGCACCACGAGGAAAACGCCCAGCCTTTCCATCGCGTCCCGCTCCACGCGGTCGATGACCTCGTGTGACTTTTCAATCCCCACGTCATTCGGCACCTCCGCGTGAATGGAGGCCATGCTGCGATTTGGCCCGTAATTATGTACGATTAAGTCATGCGTACCGACAATCCCGTCGTACTGCTCGACAAAGTTTTTGATTTTATAATATACCTCCGGGTCAATGGCCTCCCCGATTAACGGTGCCAACGTGTCCCTGGCAATGCCAACGCCCGCCCACATGACCACCAACGCCACGCCCGCGCCGATGATGCCGTCAATGTTCATCCCCGTAACCCGGAAGAACACCATGGATACAATCGTCGCCGTCGTCGTCATCACGTCGCCCATGGAATCGGTAAATACCGCCTTCAACACCTTGGAGTCGATTTTTTCACCCAGCCTTCGGTTAAAAAGCCCCAGCCAAAATTTTACCCCGATCGATAAAAGTAACAGCACCACAAGGCTCAACTGAAAATATAGCTCCTCCGGCTCTCGTATTTTTCCAATGGAATCCTTCAAGAAGGAAAATCCCACTTCCAATACCAGAAATGAAACAATCAACGCCGCGATGTACTCAATCCGTCCATGGCCAAACGGGTGATCCTCGTCGGCCGGCTTCTCCGCCATCTTCACTCCCACAAAACTGATGACCGAAGAACCCGCGTCCGACAAATTGTTAAATGCGTCCGCCAATACGGACACACTGTGTAAGCCCAGCCCCGCCGCCATTTTCACCAAAAACAATAGCACGTTGCAAAGAATGCCCACGATGCTGGACAATACGCCATATGCCGTGCGCACCGCCACCTTGTCGACATCCTCATAGTTTTTCACAAAATGTTTTACCAAAAACTCTGTCATAATCTCTCCCTTGCCAATTCCAAGTCCTGATTATCGGGGGCAAACTTCTTTTGCCCCAATGATACCACGTTCATAACTCCCCAGGTCAGCAGACCACAAACCCGTCTGCTATACAGACTATCCGTTGCTTACGCGACTCCTGTCTGAGGTTGTTGAATGTTCATTCTTCCTCGTCGTCATTCAAAAAATCCAGGAAATACCAACGAATCTTGAACTTCGTCCCCACTGTGACTTGTGAGTATTCTTCCTCCGTCAGGACATTTTTAAGCTTCTCCTTGCCCTCGTCCGGCACCACCGCGTTGGTCGCGTCCATAAAGCAAAGTCCCGGATATAGCACGCACCACCAATTATGTCCCTTCGCCGCCCCGATTTCAATACGAAGCGCCTCATAATTCCCCGCCGGGAACGTCACGTCCCCGTACGTCTTGTCGGGAAAATAACAAGTCGTGACGGCGGCATTTACCGGATAATCATAGCCGGCCTTCGCCACCACGCCGCTCCCGATTTTTTCAATCTCGTCCACATGGGCGCGCATCCATTCCTTCGTCTGCTCCACGTCCATGTCATTTTCACTGACTGCCGCATCGGGCATTTCCGTCTCAAGATAAGAAAGTACCGCGTCGCGCACCTTAAGCTTCAATGCCTGGTCTTCCTCGCTGTCACTGTTTGCCAGCACATGGAACCGAAGCACCTCCTGCGCCAAATGCTGCTGCGTCCGTGCCCGCGCCGTCAACTCCTGCTTATAAAACATCATCCCACAGACGAATCCCGCCGTCAAAAAAGCCGCCGCCAGGATTGCAAGGCGAACCCGCCTGCCTATCGGTACTCTTTGCATGACCAGCAGTTTTTCCCCTGCCCAGGCACCTTTTTCTCGCCCTTCAACCGGCTCTCCCTGTCCAAAATCCTGATTGCTCCATCTATCCTTCCACATTTTATGTAACTCCTTTCCATATCGACATCCACACGGTATAGCTTGTGATAGACATCCAACTTTGTGATATGGAAAGTATTACCCCTATGCAAAAAAATATTCTGCCCATACGGTAGATTTTTCACCCCTGCCGTATCGTGTCACTCACGGCCTCCACCTGGTTATCGATGTGCCGGCAGGTCACCTCCATCGCCCGCCCCACTTCCTTGTTCGTGATGGCGTCAATAATCTCCTGATGCTCGGAAAGAAGCTGCGCGTGCCACTCCCGTCGTTTTAAATATTCCACCCGATAACGATACATCTGCTCCCGTAAATTATTTAAAAGGGAAATCAGCCTCTGGTTGCCCGTCGCCATATAAATCACGTCATGAAAGGCCACATCCGCCTCGGCCACCGCCGTAATGTCCGAATCCCCGAGAATCTTTTCAAATGCTTTCGCGGCCTGGTTCAACTCCTCAAGTGCCTGCTTTGTCATACGTTCACATGCAAGCTGTACGGCAAGTTCCTCCAGGGCACGCCGCACCTCCAAAACATCCCGCAGGCTCTTTTCCGTAATCTGTGCCACCTCGGCTCCCCGGCGCGGTATCATCAAAACCAGTCCCTCCAGCTCCAGCTTGCGGATGGCCTCGCGCACCGGCGTGCGGCTGACCCCCAGCTTATTTGCCAGCGAGATCTCCATCAACCGCTCACCCGGTTTCAAATCTCCACGCAAAATAGCCTGCCGCAGCGTATTGAACACGACGTCCCTCAGCGGCAGGTATTCACTCATGGAAACCTCAAATTTCAAATCCGTCATTTGTCCCTCCCCGCACTGTGCACATTCGTGATATACACTTGTCTGGCAAGTGCTTTTTTCCTGATTTTCTCCTGCGCCTGTATGGCCTTGAACTTATCGTCATAAAGTCCGAATACCGTGGGGCCGCTCCCGCTCATCATCGCGCCCAGCGCGCCCGCCTCAAGCATTTCCTGACGGATTTGTTCGATGACCGGGTGCATCGGGATCGTCACGTCCTCCAATACATTCCCCATGCAGGAAGCAATTTTTTTCAAATCCTTTTGTCCGAGTCCCTCAATCAATCCGTCAATGTCCGGATGATTTTTTATGTTTCCGGCATCCAGCGCCTCATATACGACCTTGGTCGACACGCTAACGGATGGTTTTGCTATCAAAACCGTACATTTCGGCATCGCCGGGAGCGGCGTAAGCTTCTCACCGATTCCCTCCGCCAGCACCGTTCCGCGCATAATGCAATAGGGAACGTCCGCCCCCAGCCTCGTCCCGCGCTCCATCAACTCTTCTTGTGTAAGTCCCAGTTCAAACAGACGGTTCATGCCAAACAGCACCGCCGCCGCGTTAGAACTGCCGCCCGCCATCCCGGCCGCCACCGGAATATGCTTATCCAGGGTAATGTGCACGCCTTCCTGCAGGCCAAACTCCTCCTGAAGCATCGCCGCCGCCTTGTAAGCAATATTTCCCTTGTCCGTCGGCAAAAAAGTCAAATTCGTCCGCAACGAGATTCCCGGCGCGGGCACGGCTTCAATCCTCACCTCGTCATAAAGGTAAATGGACTGCATCACCATGCGCACGTCGTGATATCCGTTTTCCCGTTTTCCCAGTACGTCCAGCCCCAGGTTAATCTTTGCCAGGGCTTTTAAATTCAGTCTCTTCATCCTATATTCTCCACTGTATTCTGTATACATAATACCTATAGTATACTCATATTTTCCTTAAAAATCAATAATTTTTCTCCTTCCTTCGGCTGGTTGGCATCCAGTCCGTTCATTTCCCGAATTCCCTCTTCCGTCGTGCGGTACCGTTTGGCAAGCGTCCACAACTCATCACCATTTTTCACGATATACCCCACAATGCCAGGCTGACGCGCGATTTCCTCCTCCGACACCGGGGCAAATTCCACCCGGGTAATGACCTGCATCGTAATCGGCCTGCGAACCAGCGTGTCAAATGCCAGCACGGCCTTGATTTCCACCGCCTCGTTTCCGGCCAGATTCACCGACAACTGCTCCACATGCCGGGAAATGTCGCACCTGTCCTCCTCCGTTATCCCCTGGCATTCCAACAACCACGAAAACGGAACCATTCCCTGCCAGCTTCCAAACGGCTGCGCGTCATTCGCCCGCAAATAAAGAAAGCTCAAATGCAAAATTCCTTCCAGCCGGACTCCGCCCTCCTCGACCTGCGTGTGGTCAATTTGTATCATCCCGTCACTGTGACAAATCTGCAGCACGTCGTCCCCTAGCTCCGGCAGTGACAACCGCTCGGAAATCTTACATTTCGAATGGTTTTGAATCAGCAGCTCCTCATAAACGGCTCCCCGCGTATCAAAATGGCAGTCCTGCTCCAGCGAGTACATGTCTTCCAGAAGCTCTATATTTTCCTCCTTATAAATATTCATTTTCAATCCCAGCGTCGCCTCCACGCCCAGCACGCGCATTTCCCCGTCTTCGTCCAGGCGCACGTCAATCAGGCTGTCTGACAAGGACGGCTGCACATGGTAATACATCCCTTCCTCCACGCCGCTGCAGGCAATGCGCCCGCTATAGGGAATGCTCTGCTCCACCCAGTCGGTTTTTCCGTCCTCGGACAAATACATGCAAAACAGCAAAATTTCCCCCTGCAACGTCAGTTCATCCTGTTGCATGCGGATTTCCAAACGGCGGCTTTTTACGTCCGTCACCAGCATCTGGCCGACACTTTCCTTCGTCCCGGGCAGGGTGATTTCCTCCTTGATTCGGTAAGTGTCCTTTTTCGTGGTATGCAAGCCCAAAAGGGCAATCTGGCGCATTTTTTTATAAACCGGTATGGACGCTTCCACATCCACCGTCGTCTCCTCGTCGGTCAAGACCTCCCGCCCGATTTCCATTTCCACCATCGCACGGACGCTCATTTTGCGGGAATGCACCAACGTCGCCGTAAACTCGGTACGGGTATTCTCTATGTAAAACTGATCCTGGCCGCCGCCGTCCACATAAACCATCTCCTCAAATGGCAGCGTCCCCTCCAGCACCGCCGGCCTTGTCTCCGCCGTGTCCGTCATATAAAGAATCTGATAGTACAGCTTTCCTGCCACGCGCAAATAATTTTCCACCAGACGGACGTCCTCCACCTTCACGTCCGAACGGCCTTGCACGATTACACCGACGTCCTCCTTCGCATCCGGCACGTTGATATCCTCGTCCAGATAAAACTGGTCAAACGTGCGCCTGCCCTCCTGCATGTAATGAATCCGTTTCTGTATCAGTTCCATGAAAAACCTCTCCCTTCAATCAAACACCACCGTCTTGTCAATCGCCTCCAGCTTAATCACCACGTAAGGAAACGTCGTGATTTGCTCGGTCTTTTCCCCCTTGGGCGGCCCCAATAAATTCGTATGCAAATAAATGGCCTCCTCCGTCTCGTACAGTTCCGTCACGGATACGCTGTAGCCCGTCTTAAGCTGCGCCCCGTACCCTTCCGCAATATACAAAAAACCGGCATCCGTATACGTCAGCCGGAAGGGCTGGTCTTTCTTCTGTTCAATGATATTGGAAAATTCTGCCGGGACGTCCTCCTTGGCCAGCACCTCGAACGGAATGTCCCGCAGCTTTTCCGTCTTCTGTATCCGGTCGACGCATCCCGACAGAAGCATGGCGGCCAGCAACATGGCGATGACACATGTACGCATAGGCCCCAGCGCGCCATACAATTGCCTGAGCGGCTTTTGAATTGCCATATCATAACCTGAACACATTTATTTTATTAACAATCTATTAGGGAAACGAAAAGATTATGCATGATAAAACTATGAATCATAACAATTGTTTGTATTTCCTTTTGCACACAACTCCACAATTTTTATTGACTGCTCAAGATAGGAGTCCTCGCGGTTTGTAATATAATTGAGAAGAATATTCGTGTCAATCAATACAACCATATTTCTCATTCATCGCCGCCTCCCTTTCTTTATCATAATCAATCGTCCCTGACGTCCTTTTTCTGGAAGCCTCCAGTCTTTGAAAAGCAGCCGCTTTATCACTATCCTCCGTCGTTTTTCTGTTAAGCGGTGCCGAAATGATAAACGGGATACTTCTTTCTCTTAATGCCGTTTTGGTAAAAGTTTCATAAAATGTCTGCTTTGTCTGCCCCATTGCCTCCAGCATTTCTCCAAGTTCTTCATATATCGAATCCTCTAATCTGATACTAATGGTTTTCATAATAATCTGCTCCTTTTTATTGTTTCCTATTAAGGCTCACTATTATTATATGCAAATTTGACTCATATAGCAAGCAATAACATTCATTTTATATAACTTTTATTTTAATCTACCGTCATTTCCCCACTCCTTTTTCCTTCAACCTCTCCACAATCACAGGCAAGGTTGCAGGAAACGGAATTTGACCGTGAACAATAACGGGACGTGGAGCGGCTCATTGACATCCTTAGAAAAACAATGGCTATTTTAAGCGTCAAAGCTGAAAAGGCTTCATAGACCTTGACATACGATGAAAATTCGAATAAAATAATCTTGGAAACCAAGAAACAAAGAATATCATTTTTTTGATTTTCATATGATAAAGGAGGAGAATATAGTAATGCCAACAACGATGACGAAAGGTAGAGTTCCTATGGAAATGAAAAAATTGAGTATTTCTGCGAAGCGGCAGATTACAATCCCACAGAAATTTTTTACTATGTTGGGATTTGATACAGAGGCAGAATGTACCGTGCGTGGAAACGAACTGATTATTCGTCCTGCCAGAACCAATACGGGGGGAGAGTTTGCGGAGCAGATTCTGGCGGACTTGATTGCCAGTGGATACAGTGGCAGTGATCTTCTGGAACGCTTTAAAAAAGCACAAGGGCAGGTACGCCCAGCGGTGGAAGCAATGTTTGTGGACGCAGAACAGGTTGCATCCTCAGAATCTGGTTATATATCTTATGAGGATGTTTTTGGTACGGAGGATGAGAAATGACAGACGTGCGTTTTCTTCCGCCTGCAGCAAAATTTATCAAAAAACTGAAAGATAAGAAATTGAAGATGCTGTATCAGGAAGCGGTTGATAAGATAAGAGAGAACCATACAGTCGGGGAAGCAAAAATCGGAGATCTGTCTGGTGTATATGGGTATGATATTTATTACAATAAAACAAATTATGAGTTGGCATATACAGTAGAGTATCTGGAGAATAAGGTGATTGTTGTGATTATGGCCGGAACTAGAGAAAACTTTTATGACCAGCTAAAACAGTATATGAGAAAATTATAGTGTTTTATGTAGTAATTTGATAATATACAATATTGAAAGGGCTGATGCTGCTCCTATTGGTGGGCGGCAGAGTTATCTGCCGCCCAGTATAATATGATGTACACATTAAAGCTTTAAAAACGTTGGTATTCCACGGCAGGGCTGGTGTAATGCGCATTGAGTGTTGACTGGCGCGCGGATGTGTATTCTTCCGGTGTCAGTGCCGCGTTAAGCTCCTGATATTCCTTTTCCCAGCCTGCTTTATCTGGCTCGAATGCATCTGGGATGCCGCCCCAGCCGACATATTTGGATAAAATCTGCTGCTCGTCAGGCGTGGCAGCGCGGCTTTCGGATTCAATTTGTTTCAGGGTTCTGATGGCTTCCATATTCATACGGAACTTGGTTTTCGGTCCGCCCTCACCCAGACGGTCATCTGTGATTGTGAAATTACAGGGTACGGGAGCAGGTATTTTCTGTGCGTCAGGTGTGTCCTGAACGACTTCTGTATCCGTGGGAACTTGCTGTTCCGTATCCGTTGTTTCAGCAGTCTCAGGTTCCAGTTCTTTTATATTATCTTTCTGAATGGCTTCATCCGTTGCAAACTCCGGCTCTTTTGTATCATCTTCCTGAGTGGATTCAATATTAGCAGGCTCCGGTGCTTTTGTATCATCTTCCTGAATGACCTCAGCATTAGCAGACTCCGGCTCTCTTGAATTATCTTCCTGTTCAGGAGCCTTTGTCGGCTGTCTGTCACTACCATCTCTGTATGGCTGTACAGAACGGGATGTGTCCGTAGCTGTCTGTTTCTGGTATTTGTGATGATAGATTGTAACTGCAATCGTTCTCAACACCTGTTCACTGGATTCGCTGACGGCTACACCAAGAATCTTAATTATTTTTTGTGTATTAAAATCCGGAATATCCCTGAAATCTTTGCTTTTTAAATATTGCCACGGGTCATAACCGCATCTGGCAAGGAGTACATATGAGATGCTTGCAGCTGCAGCCAGCCGGAATTTCACACTGACCGCTGACTCTTCCAGCTCTTCAAGGAAACTTCCTTCACACTCATAAACTATGTCTTTGTGATAATTTTTCCAATAGTCATTTGCCAACTTCACGGCAATCATCTCAAGCTGATAGAGAAGCCCTTTTTCTCCGGATACGCCGAACTGTTCTTCGAGGGCCTTTATGACAATACCCCTGTATTCTTCTTTGTACTGCCACTGAAAAAGACTGGATGATTCGTCCTTTTTCCCTGTATCGGCAATATCAAACACATAGCGCAGCTTGGGATAGCCGCTGCGGTTGATACCGACAAAGCCTATCCCCTTGGAACCGCGGCGGACATATCTGCTCATGCGCTTATTCCATAAGTCATACCCTGCACATGCCGTGGCTTTCGGACGCTGTGCGTAAATCATCAGCTGGTCTGGGAACGGGTATCTGTACAGACGGGATGCGGTATTTAAGAAGCCAACCCATTTCTTAGGAGTTTTCGTAACCTGCGCTGCGGTCTGCCCAGCCAGCTGTATGTAATTCTGTAATTTCGTGGTCATAATATAGCCCTCCTTTTATCATTACGCCCGGACTTGCCGGGGATTATGAATTTCCTGCATATGCACCCGCTCCTTTTTGCCGCAGGCAGGTAGAAAAATAATGTGTCAGTAATTTCCTATATGAGATAGTATTTCTTTTTTGTAAGCAAGTGTTATAATGTTGGAAAAATAGATTGATACCTTGAAAATTGCCTTATGCGAAATTCTGTTTTAACGCTTATTGTATATTTGCGAGGAGGATTAGATTTTGAATATACTTATTATTGGAAATGGATTTGATTTAGCACATAGATTGCCAACAAAGTATATACATTTTTTAGAATATATAGATACATTTAAATGATTTAAAACTGTTTGTATGCTATAAAACATAAAAGAAGGCAGGTTGTAAATATTTAGATTGGAAAAGAAATGCGGAGCAATCATTTGCAGTGTATGGAAGAAATAGTAATGATTTTATACATAATATCTATATCATAGGTCATTTTTTGGATATTATAGATAAAGATATTCTTTCTAGCTTAATCAATATGAAAAACACAAGAAATACCATTTTCTATCATAATCAAGAAGCATTTGGAAATTTAATAGTCAATCTTGTGAAAATTCTTGGAAAGGATGAACTTATTTCTAAGGTACACGGAGCAAATGCTAGCATTGTTCTAAAAGAACAACAGAACCAAATTTCAAGAAAAAACTAAAGTAATAGTCGCAAAATCAGAATATTGTTTCGTGTATACTAAAGGATATCTTAGAAGGGAGATTTTTTAATGTCTAAATTGTTTATTATTGGAAATGGATTTGATATAGCGAGTGGACTACAAACAGGATATAAGGACTTCAGAAAATGGTTTATTGAAAATCATGACTTAGATTATTCTTGTTTGGATAGGATAGCAAAAGAAGAATCTTTTTCTGACATACAGATACCATCAGCAAGTCTGGGACAGCATGGTGAGGATATGTATGATGAAGAAAATTTGGCTACATTCTTTTATGTATCAGTGACCTATGCAAATTCTGATGACATTACTTGGAATGACTTTGAAGCTAATTTGTCGAAATTACCTTTTTATGGCTTTGAAGATAGTAATTTTTGCGATAGCGATGATGAATGGAAGAGAATAGCAACTGCAGAACAAGTAGGTAGTATTTTGGGAAACGCTTTTATATATACAATAAATAAATATTTTACAGATTGGATTAGATATATACATACGTATGAAAGACCAATACATATAAAAAAACTGGTATTCGATAATTTGAATAGTACTTTTTTGAATTTTAATTACACAAATGTTTTAGAATACTTATACAAAATTCCTGATGAACAAATCTGTCATATTCATGGATATGTAGGGAAAGGAGATGAAATAGTAATCGGACATGGAAATAAAGAGTCATATGCTAGTGATTTTAATCCATATGATATATCTTCTTACGCAATTGAGGCAAAAGAATACTTGAAGAAACCAGTAAAAGACATTATTTTCAAGAATAGCTCATTTTTCCAGAAACTAGGACAACTAGAGGAAATATATATTATTGGTTGGGGATTAAACAATCCGGATTTTGTCGATGCTCCGTATTTACAAGAGGTAATTAAACATACTAATTTAAGTACAACCATATACTTTGATTCGTTTGATTTAAGCAAGCTAGATATTTATAAAAATACATGTAGGAAAAATGGGTTTAAAGGACTATTTGGAATAAGTAATTCAGATACAGCTTATAAATATTTAATCTAAAATAATAAGTGCATTGCTATGCTTTCTGAAATCTTTATAAATCAAGAGTTTCAGTGTACGTTACGTTGACATTTTCACACATTTCTCTTTACAAACTTCCACACACCTATCCAAAATCATCCTCCTGTATAAAAAAGAAAAACCACCTGCAAAATCTGCAGATGGTCCATATACGATACTTTCTTATGAATCAAGTGGTCTGATGCATTTCCGGAATACTGCTTCAAGCCCTGTATTATCGCCCCTGTCAAAAGACATTATACTCCCCGTCAGCATTTCCTTGTGGGATGTATGTGTGAAATCTAAAATATAGCCGCATTTTAAGCATAGCTCACGGGCAAACTCCCGCTGAGTGCGCCCGTTACCCTCCCGGAACGGATGCAGCACATTCAAATCTGCATAATGCTCCGTAAAGATATGGATGAACTTTTCGGGATTGTCCTTCACACGCATACAGTCCGTATAATATGACGGGAAGACTGACTGGGCATAGGTCTGGATGTGCTGCACCAGACAGAACATATTCGTCTTTGCAATGTTCACTGTCCGGATTTTTCCGGCCCAAGAGTACAAATCCTGAAAGATATGCTTATGGATACGGCAAAGATGGTTAAGGTCAAGATTTCCATGAACAGGCTGTTCTTGGAGCTGGTACAACCGTATAGCTGCAAGTTTGATTTCAGCCGTCAATAGCCGTTCTTTATCATGGATGCCCAGCTTATTTTTTAATATAGATGAATCGGGATAACAATATACATCAGTCATTTTTGTACTCCTTTTTTATCTCACTGATAATCTGGTCTGCACTTTTCTCCCCAGCCGCAATCTGCATGAGATTCTCGCGGGTCTGGCTGTCAATCGGCATATCTTCGATTGCCATAGTTGCGGCAACCTGTTCAATATGAAATTGTTTCTGTGGTTCCAGTCTGTTCATGTTTGGATTCCCCCTTTGGTTTTGCTATATATCTTTGCAATAATAAAATCCATCTAAAAAAATCCCTCTGAACAGCTTATTGGGCACCCAGCCTAAAAGCTGGATGCCGCAAGTTGTCCGCCATATTTTGAATAGTCCTGTTTTACACCTTGTACCTGAATACCTGTGTATTGCAGGATTCCTGCAATGATGCTCCGATGACACAGCGTTTCATCACGACAAAAACAAATCAAACAGATTCTCTTCCCCTGCTTGTCCAATTTGACAAGTTTAGAAAGCTTCTTTCGTGCTTCTATTCCCATCATTTCTTTTAAAAATATTGGAACGTAGCTATTTCTGAACGTATCTGCATTCCATTTACCCGAATCCCTTAACCGCATATACTTTTTAAACAAATCCCATGAAGGGGACAGTTCCGGAACATGTTTCATCTTTCCGGGGTTTTTGCGTGAGCGGACAATCGCCCACACTTCATCATAAGCTGCATAGTTTACATTACGGATGTCCGAAATAGTTATCATAATCTTCCTCCCTCGTGGTCTGATTTTATAAATTTGGTTTCTGTGTTTCACCTATGCTCCCGCCTTTTTTACTACAGGCGGAAAAAAATTAAGCTGCCTACAACGTGCAGACAGCTTAATATAACCGTATTTTAATGATAACTTACACAATAAGTCTTTTTACGTATGCATCGAATAGTATGCTTTCTTCATATTTTCCTGCCCGTGCAGGATGATTCCGCCGGAAATTCCGGCATTCCCGTTTTTGATTTCCTGAAAATAAAAGCTGTACGGCATAAAATCATCGTAAATTTCAATCTTTTCCGAGTGTCCCCATCTGAATTGGTCACGCAGGAAACGGATTAGCTTATGCCGGATAACGCCGTTTTCCAAAGCTGCATGTAAGTTCTTTCTGCTTTTGAATACAAACCTTGCCTGTCCCACGGAATCATCAATCGAAAGTGCTTTCCATATGACAGGCTCATTCTTCTGCGTGCTTTCATGCAAACATTCCATCATTTTATCATAGGGCAGAATAATGGTATCCTGATAACCGGAAACCGTATCTCCATTGTTCTCAAGCCAAGAAAATTCAATCTCTATGGTCCCCGCATAAGTGTTCTGGTGCAGTATGGCAAAGGAATGGATATCATAGGTGACAATCTCCGACTTGTGTTCCAGCTCTTCCAGCTTATGCCGGGAGATATAGAATCTGTGCGGCGATTTTCGGGTACGGCTGATTGTCCGCAAGCTAACATAATCACCCCTGAACACCATATACACAAGCGTTCTTTCTCTCAAAATATCAATCTCTCCTTTCTTAAAACACACAACAGCATATAGAAAATGAGGTACAGAGGAAGCAAAATGTGAGAATGTGAGAAAACCTGTGAGAATTTAAAAACGTGTTTTCTCACACCAAAAAGCCTGATAAATCAAAGAAAATCGGTAATTGTGAGAATGTGAGAAATTATTTTATATTAAAGCTATAAAAAAATATATATGTGTATATAGTAGTATATTATTATGTGTATATTTATATATAAAGGTTTGGAAAAATTTTCTCACTTTCTCACACCGTTTAAATCCAGTACTGGCATGGATTTAAAAGCAGGCATTTTTTATTTTCTCACATATCTTAAAAACCCTCATAAACCAATGCTTTTGTGTGTGAGTTTTTCTGTATTTTCTCACATTTTTTCTCACACTTTTCTCACAATACTAAATCTTTGCTGTGGTAAAATTCATCCATTACTTTCCCGCAGGCTTCTTCACTTTGTAAGCCGTAATGTCCATGATTCAGGCTTTCCGTTTTCTGGTTCCAGCTCGTCCAGACAGCATATCTGCCATCATCTTTTTTCGCTGATACCATGTAAAGATGGGAATCGTCAGGATGATACGATTTCTTCCTGACTTTCAGAA